>DASROG010000134.1:0-6820 GCA_035646995.1 Myxococcaceae bacterium | reverse complement strand
GTACAAGGCCGCCGTGGCCCGGAGATCGGCGAAGGTGAAATCCGAGCCAAACGTCTTCGCGAACCACTGCACGCTCCCGGTGAGGGCGATTCCCCGGCGGATACCGGCATAGGGCGTGGACTCGGTGGCGGACCAGGCGGTGGAGACCCCGGGTCCGAACAGGTCCGAGTTGCGCGTGCCGGACTCGAAGCCCTCCTTGCGGTGGAGGCCGAGGAAGTTGAGGGATACCGGCGTGGTCCAGAAGGTGCGCGACGCCGAGATGCCGCCGCTCATGTCCACCACGCTGGGGATGAACGAGTTGTCGGACACGTCCCGCAGCGCGGGCTCCGCCGAGCGGGAGAAGACGGCCTGCAGGTACACCGGCGCGAGCTGGTAGTTGCCGTAACCCACCGAGAAGGTCGGCCCGGGGTCGCTGGTCTCGTAGCCGAGGTTCAGCGCGTACTGGTGGATCCCCAGCCGGTCGCTGCCCTGGAGCGAGACGCCGCCGTAGACGGTGGTCTGCTTTCCCCCGTACTGCTCGCGGCTGCCGAAGGCGACGAACGGTCCCCGGAGCGTGGGCACGAGCAGGTGGTCGAATGCGTGGTACGGGTCGTCGGAGAGGACGGGGACGTCGGGCTCGGTGACCGTCTCCTGTAGCCGCGGCGCGCCCTGGGGGCTCTGGGAGGGCATGACCGGACGACCCTGGTCCACGTCCATCCAGTCCAGCGTCCAGCCCCAGCCCTCCCGGTTGACGAAGGCCAGTCGCCCCCCGGGAAGTGGCACCGGGTCGAGGACGACGAACGGCGCGTCGGTGATGACGCTCATCGCTCCGGTGGAAACCTGGATGCGCACCGCCTGGGTTCGCCCGTCCACCTCGTGGAGCGCGACCACCTGGTCCGGGCCCGCCCAGCGGGGGGAGTAGTTGAACTTCCCGTCGCGGGTGAGCGGCCGCTCCGAGCCGTCCGGCTCCCGCACCCAGAGATCGAAGTCGTCGCCGATCTTCCGTGCAAACACGATGCGTCCGTCGTCGGTCGGCGCGGGCGCCCCGAGCGTGAGCCGCCCCTGGTGCTGGGTGAGCGGCCGCTGCTCGCCGGTGGTCAGGTCCAGCTCCCAGAGGTCCGCGGTGTCGGCGTGGCTCCGGACGAAGACGTAGCGCTTGCCGGCCGGATCCACCCCGCCGCCGAGCGCGTCCGGCGTCTCCCAGGTGCGGAGCAGCCGGCCCTCCCGTGCGTCCAGCGCCAGCAGCTTGGGGGCGTCGTCCCCGTCGATGCCTACGTCGGCGAGGACGAGGTAGAGCCGGGCGCCACTCCGGTCGAAGGACAGCCCGCTCACCGACAGTGGGCTGGTGGCGATGTAGGGGCGCCCGGGCCAGAAGTTGGCCAGCGGGCTGCGGAGGCGAACCGAGCCGTCGGGGTTGTAGATGCGCAGCTCGGACGCCGAGTCTCGCCCGGCGGTGATCGCGGCCAGGGTGCCGTCCGGAGCGGAGGTCAGCCGGGCGAAGTAGCCCAGATCGGGATCCAGGACCTTCTGCTTCCCCGGGCGTTCCCGCCAGGGACCGGAGCGACGGAGCGACTCGCGCCACTCGTCCACCAGCTCGCCGGGGCCCTTGCCGTAGACCCACATGAAGCGGAAGGACACCCCGAGCACCGGGATCCAGCTCCGCCCCTGCACGTCGATGAGCTCCCAGAGCTTGTCCGCGCCGTAGCGGCGGGCGAGCCACTCGATGAAGTGCATCCCGACCAGGTAGTTCCCCCCGAAGGGGAGGAGCTCCCGCTGAGCGGAGGAGAGGTCGCCGGAGCGGATCTCGCCCTTGCGGAACGCGACGCCCGACTCGAACAGCCCGCGCCAGATGGGGCTGTGGGGACGCCCGGTGTTCCGGTCCAGCCGGCCCTCGTAGTAGGTCGCGAGCCCCTCGAGGAAGTAGGACTCGGTGAAGATGTTGGGGTCGAGCAGGTCGCCGAAGGCGAGGTTCAGGTAGTACCAGAGCTCGTCGACTTCCTGGAATTGCACGTAGTGCACCGCCTCGTGGCACGAGACGTCGTCCACGTGGTTGGTGCCGATCTCCAGGAGGTTGAAGAACTCGGTCGTGAAGTGGTGGGCCAGCACCATCTGGGTCGGTAGCCCGGCCACCTGGGGCTGGACGTAGGCGTTGTCGAAGTTCGCCGTGGTCAGGTAGGCGAGGACCTTCGGGCGCGGCGTCCCGGAGAAGCGATTGCGTCGCAGCTGCTCCACGCAGCTGTCCAGCCGCTGGATGAGCCGGAGCGCCTCGTCCCGCTTCGCCTCCGGGTAGTACAGCTCCACCCGCCCGGTCTCCAGCTTGCGCATCGGCTGCCGGGCGAACGAGGCGGTGATCGCCTGATCGAAGCGGGGGTTGAGCGTCGCGCACCCGGTGGCCATCAGGAGCACGGGCAGGACGAGGGCGCGAGCCCGACCGTCCACTCGGAATCCCCTCCCGGCGCCGGGCTTCTGCACAGAGCCCTGGTTCTACGCTAAGGGGCCCACCCATGGCTTCTTCCGCAGGACATCTCGATGCGGCAACACAGCAGCTCGCGGCCTCGCTGGCGCGGGTCACCGGCGCGCCGATCGACCTCAAGAGTGCGTCGTGGGCCGACATCGAGAAGGGCGTCATCCGGCTCCTGATGGGTCCCTTCCGGCCGGAGGAGCCGGAGCACCAGCTGGTGGCCCTGGGGCTGGCGGGCGCGTTCGCCGACCGGCTCATCGCCAGCGACCAGGCGTTCTGGTTCCCCCACCGGGAGGCGCCCGAGGGCGGGATGCTGGGCTTCCCCGAGGCGGTGCTGATGCTCTCGCCCTTCCAGGCGGCGGTGGAGGCGCTGAGCCGGGGAAAGCTCGAGCGGCTGGAGGAGGTGACCGCCGACATCCGCCGGGCGCTGGCCCAGGCGCGCTTCGCTCCCGCCAGCGGAGCGCCGGTGCGCCTGCGGCCCGAGGACTACGCGCGGCTGTTCGACCCGGGTTTCCTCCAGTTCATGCTCCTCGACGCGCGCCGGACCAAGGAGCTGTGGGAGGCGAAGCCCTCGGCGCTCGCCGCCGACGTCCGGGCAGCGCTGGGCCGGGTGAGCCCGCAGCGCATGTCGGCGGAGGTGAAGGCGCAGTTCGACCAGCAGATCGCCGGGGCGCTGGCGCGGCTCGATCCGGCGCGGAGCTTCGGGGACCAGGTGGGTCAGGCGCCGCGGCTGGCCGAGCTGATGCTGACCCTCGTCGCAGCGACCAAGCAGGGCGGCTCGGCACCGGACGAGTTCTGGGAGCAGGCGGTGTTTCCGCTGCTCTTCACCGGCGCGCCGACCACCTACCCGCCGCTCGACGCCCAGGACGTCGAGGCGGCGAAGCAGGGCGTGGATCCCCTCGCGCTCTTCCTGGACGTCGTGCCGTACAGCTCGCCGGCGCCCGAGGACGGGTTGCTGGGCGTGTTTCCGATGCAGGAGATCGACATGCCCCATCCGGGACTGGCCCAGGGCGGGGTGCCCCGGCTGCTCCGGCTGCCGAAGGCCGCGCTGCAGTCGAACCTTGCGGCTTACGACGTGCGCTCGACGCGGGCGTCGCTGGACGGGTTCACGAAGTACGTGAGCGAGAAGGCCGGCAAGCCGATCGCTCCGTCCTCGCCGGGGAAGCAGATGGAGGACGCCGCGCTGGCCCTCCTCGTCGAGCTGAAGGGCGTCCTCGATGGGGCGCCGCCCGACTCGGAGCTCGTGATGCGACGGCTCACCGAGACCGAGGCTCTCTCCGACGGGGCGCTGGCGGCGGTGCGCGAGGCGATGCAGGGCCCGCGGATCATCCTCGCGCCGTAGCCGCGCGAGCGTGCTCAGCCGTAGACCCGGACGTCCATGCCGTGCCGGAGCGCGATGCTGATCCGCGGCCCGGCGTGGGCCACCTTCAGCACGGCGTGCTCCCACGTCCGCTGGGTCTCGCCGCCCGTGACGAGGAGGTCGCCGTGCCCGAGCGGGAAGGGCCGCGAGGTTCCGCCGCCCCGCGGGCGGAGCAGGAAGCGGCGGGGTTCGCCGAGGGAGACCAGCGCGACGATGGGCTGGTGGATGCGGGCCGGGATCTTGTCCCGGTGCCAGGCGACGCTGTCCCGCCCGTCCCGGTAGAGGTTGAATCCCGCCGAGTCGAACTCGACGCCGTAGCGCTCCGAGAGCGCGGAACGCATCTCCTCGAGGATGGGCGGCGCGAGTGGCCTTCCGTGCTCCGCGTGCCAGCTCGCGGTGAGCCGGGGCTCGATCCGGTGCTGCTCGTAGAGGAACCGGGTGCGTTGCGCCCAGGGAAGGGTGTCCAGCAGCGTCTGGAACAGAGCGTCCGAGCCGCTCACCCATGCGGGGACGACGTCGATCCAGGCGGTCTCGTCGAGCTGGATCCTCTCCAGCCGCGAGAAGGTCCGGTCGAAGGCGAGGGGAGCGTGGTCGAAGAGGCTGGGCTGCATGGCTGGACCGCGGGCGGAACGGGCGTTCAGCTTAATGCCCAGACCCCTTGCGTGCCGACCCGTGAAACGCACCGGGCGTCTCAGCCGCCCTCGCCCGGGGCGAGTTCTCCTTTCGTAGTTTTGATATTATCTAGACTAACGTGAAATCTAGAAGGGCATACCGGATGTCGGTGCGTGCGGCGGGGGTGGAGGAGAGGGGGCGCCGTATCCTCGCCGCGACCCGGGCGCTCTTCGTGGAGATGCCCTTCGAGGAGATCACCCTCGAGGCGGTTGCCGCACGGGCCGGGGTCACCCTCCAGACGGTGCTGCGTCGGTTCGGGTCCAAGTCGCGGCTCGTCGCCGCGGCGGCGGAGGAGGGGACCGCCGAGGTCGAGGCCCACCGCGGTCAGGCTCCGGTGGGGAACGCCCCCGCCGCGGTGAAGAACCTGTTCGATCACTACGAGAAGTGGGGGGGCGTAGCGCTCCGGCTTCTGGCGCAGGAGGAGCGTTTCGAGGAGATCGCGAGGATCGCCCAGCGCGGCCGCGAGCTGCACGCGACCTGGGTGGCCAGGGTGTTCGCACCTGAGCTGGCGCGATGCGGAGAGCGCATCCGCGCGGTGCGCCGGGCCCAGCTGATCGCGGTCTGTGACGTCTACCTGTGGAAGATTCTCCGCCGCGACCTCGGACTGTCGCGCGCGGAGGCCGAACGAGCCGTTCTCGGAGTCGTGGAGGCGCTCGGTGCGGCGGGAGGACCGTGATGGCCAGCATTCTCTGCTACACCTCGCCCGGTCGGGGTCATCTCTTTCCTGTGATGCCAATCCTGCTCGAGCTCCAACGGCGCGGGCACGACGTGGTGCTCTTGACCTTGCGGGACGAGGTGGCGCGCGTTGCCTCGGCGGGGCTCCGCGTCCGGCCGATCGCCGCAGCCATCGAGGCCATCCCTCACGATGACTGGGGAAGCTCGTCGCCCGTGGCGGCGCTCGATCGGGCAGTGCGCGTCTTCGCCACGCGAGGGGCGCACGAGGTTGATGACCTCGGATCGGCGATCGGAGCGGAGCGACCGGACTTGCTCCTGGTGGATTTCAACTGTTGGGGCGGCGCGGCGGTGGCGGAGAGGTCCGGTTTGCCCTGGGGGCTCTTCCTTCCTTACTTCCTCCCCTGGCGGTTGCCCGGTGTTCCACCCTTCGGACCGGGACTTGCCCCTCGCCGGGACCTGCTGGGGCGCCTCCGGGACCAGGTGACGGCAAGGCTCCTGCTCCGGGTGCTCGATCGCAATCTCCCCGTGCTGAACGCGCTGCGCCGCCGCGTGGGGGTGCCGCCGCTCCTCCACATGGACGAGATCGGCCGGAGCGCGCCCCGCATCCTATACTTCACCGCGGAGCCGTTCGAGTACGCCTGTCCGACGCGACCGAAGACGGTGGTGATGACCGGCCCGATGCTCTGGGAGCCAGCGTCGCTCGTCCCGGACTGGCTCTCGCAGGTCGATCAGGCGCTGGTGCTGGTGACGTGCTCCACCGAGTACCAGGCCGATGGCGCGCTGGTCACCGCCGCGCTCGAGGGGCTCGCCGGCGAAGACGTGTTCGTCGTGGCCACCACTGCCGCAGTCGATCCGGGGACCTTCCACGTTCCGGGCAACATGCGCGTGGAGCGCTTCGTCCCGCACGCTCCGCTCCTCGAGCGCGCGGTCTGCGTGGTGTGCCACGGAGGGATGGGGGTCACACAGAAGGCGCTGGCCGCCGGAGTCCCGGTGTGTGTCGTGCCCTTCGGGCGCGACCAGTTCGAGGTGGCGCGGCACGTGGAGGTCGCCGGCGCTGGAGCCAGCCTCAAGGCGAAGGCGCTGACCCCCGTGCGGCTGCGGGAAGCGGTGCGCGTCGCCCGCAGTCGACAGCCCGGCGCCGCGCAGATCGCCCGGGCATTCCGGGCCGCCGGTGGCGCGGCGCGAGGGGCCGACGAGCTCGAGCGGCTTCTGGGCCAGGGACCGCGCTCGAGCGCGGCAGGCTTTGTCGCCACGGCCTGAAACGGATCGTGCGACGCCGAGCCGGCCCGTCAGCGCCGAGCCGGCTTCCGGGTCCGCCGCGCCGCCTCCGGCCCGAGGACCGCGGCGACCCGCGCCACAGTGGGGTGGGGGAGCCGTGCCGCGGCGTGGGCGAGCACCCGCTGCTGGAGCGCGAGGTAGATGGGCAGCACCTCCGGCGGCAGGCCGCGGACGTGCGCCTGCACCACCTCGGCGTCGCCGCGGACCACCGGCCCGGTGAACGCTGCCACGGTGCCGACCACCTCGGCTCCGGCCAGCGCCGAGCGCATCAGCGCGGTGAGCGCGGCGGTGGCCTCGCGCTCCGGCACCCCGGCGGCGTGCCACGCGGTCGCGGGTGCTCGCGCCGTTGCTCGGGAAGCTCGGCCAGGCGCTCGGGCTCCGCCCGCTGCGGGTGC
>DASROG010000133.1:0-16472 GCA_035646995.1 Myxococcaceae bacterium | reverse complement strand
GTCCATTACGAGGTGTCTGACACCTAGGCGCGGACAGACACCTCAGACCCGTGTTGGTCGGCGGGCTCTGAACTGGTTCCCTCAGGGCCCTATCGTCGCGTCGAAGACCTTCCACGACACGCCGCCGCGGAGGTCGCGGAGCACCACGTAGAAGCGCACCGGGCTCGCGGTCCCGTGGGTGCGGAACCGGACGTCGCTGGTGGCGTTCGGGTCCTCGGGGATCGGCTCGGCCGAGCGGAAATCCACCACCTCCCCGGCGGTCGATTCCCAGCTATAGCTGAAGCGCTCGTGCTGGATGCCGCCGTCTAGGCCGACGTAGGTCTCGATCCCGCCCGGACCACCGTCGGGGATGTGGGGGTACAGCCGGATCTCCTGCTCGAGCGGCAGGACCGCGCCCTGGAGCGGACCGCCGTCGGGGAGCGTGACGTCGAGCAGCTCGGGGTTGTGGTTGGGCTCACCCGAGAAGCGCACGGCGAGGCGGTAGATGCCCCGCTCCCGGTCGGAGGGGTCCGGTCCCGCGTCCGGGCGCTCGAGTTGGTATCCGAGCGCGATCTGCGCGACGCCGGGCTCGCCCACGTTGATGCCCCCGTCGAGGCCACCGACGCTCCCGAACGCGGCCTGAAGGAACGCCTGGATTTCCGGCCGGGACGCGTCCAGCACCTGGTCGGACAGATCCACGCCATTGCTCCCCGGACAGTCGAAGTCCGCCGAGAAGGGGTTCCCCGGCCCGCACAGCGCCAGGCGGAAGGCGAGGCCCGCGTCCGGATACGCGAGCGGGGTGAAGGTGATGGGCGGAGGCAGCCCCGCGTCCCGCACGTTCGCCTCGGGCGGCTCGGCACGCAAGGCGAGCAGACGTACCCGGTCGAGGAGCTGGCTCTGCTTTTCCAGATCCGGCTGGCACGCGACCGCCAGCAGCACCGTCACCGCTCCCGCTCCGAGTGTCACCGGCCCGCGCCGCATCACCACGACCCCTTCACGCCCAGGATGGGCACGATCGGAAGCCCCTCGAACTGCGCGCTCTGCGCGTAGTTGTAGTTGTACTGCGTGCCCTCGACGCTCCGGGTATTGGTCACGTTCTGGATGTCGAGGTACAGGTCGAGCGACCAGTTGTCGAAGACCCATACCTTGTCGATGCGCACGTCGAGCTGCGCGAAGCTGGGCAGCCGGTACGAGTTCACCGGACCGAAGAGCGGCACGTAGCTGTCGGTGAGGTCGTCCTTCACCGCCCCTACCACCGGCGTGCGCGGGTTCCCGGTGGCGTAGCGGAAGCGGGCGCCGATCTCCCAGCCCGCCCCGAGCTTGTAGCTGGCGATCGCCGTGAGCACGTGCGTCTGATCGAAGTCGAAGAGACGCCAGTTCGTGCCCGGACGATCGATGCGCTCGCTGTGCGAGAAGGTGTAGGCGATCCACCCGAAGAGGCGCCTGGTCAACGCCTGACGGAAGAGGAGCTCGAACCCGTAGATCCGCCCCCGCCCGTCGTTGACCAGATTCTGGGGCACCAGCTGCCCGTTGCGCTCGACGTACGCGCTGGTGCTCACCGGGATGTCCCAGAGGCGGTTGTAGAAACCCTCGAGGCTCAGGAGCAGGTCGGGGCGGATGTTCCACTCGAGGCCCAGGCTGCTCTGCACCGCATACCGGCTCCCCAGGTCCGGGTTGCCGAAGGTCGGGTCGACCTCGCCGGCCTGCAACGACGGCGGCGCGTGGTAGATGCCGATACCCGCCTTGAGGGTCAGGACCTCGGGCAGTACGGTCCAGCGCACCGCCAGGCGGGGATCCGCGGTCAGGAGCGACGTTCTCTGGAGACGGATGGTGACCAGGTCCATCCGCACGCCGGGGATGATCAGCAGGGCGGGGGAGGGGCGCAGCCGCAGCTCGGTCCAGACCCCGAGCTGGCTCTGCCAGAACGGCGAGTCGGCGTAGAGGATCTCCCGGGTGGGACCGAAGTACGAGGGCTCGCCCTCGCGCGGGGCCCGGCCCAGCGCAGCGCGGAACGTCCCGCTGGTGTACGTCCAGTCGACGCCCACCGCGGGGGTGATCCAGTCGGCGAGCCGGAGCTCGGTGGTGCTGCGGAGCGCCCAGGTGCTCGCGCCCAGGGTCAGCCCGCGCTGTCCTCCGATGTTGAGGTCCACCTCGGTGCGATCGAAGCCGGCGATGGTGTCCACCCGCCACGCGTCGTCGGCGTAGGTGTGCCGCAGCCGGGCCTGGTTGAACCCGGTCTCGTTCCTGAAGTCCCGGCCGATGGTCGGGTCTCCGGAGAACGAGCTCCGGGTGACGAGCTCCAGCGCGTCCTGGCTGTGGAGGCCCAGGAGCTGGAAGGTGTTCTTCGGGTTCGGCTTCCAGGTCAGCTTCAGCTGCGCGTCGTCGTAGCGCGGGGCGACGGTGAAGCTCGGCGAGTCCTCCTTCAGGAACAGCGGGAGGATGAGGTCGATGTACGAGCGTCGGTAGGCGCCGGCGATGCTGAGGGTGTCGGTGATCGGTGTCTCCAGCACGACGTTGGCGTTGTAGGCGTTGACCTCCAGCACTCCGTGGAACCCGTCGGTCTTCGGGTTCCGGCTCTTCACGTCCACCACGCCGCCCACCACGCCGCCGTAGTAGGGCGAGAAGTTGCCGGGGAGGTAGTCCACCGATTCGAGCAGCTCGCTGTTGTAGACCGCGGTCAGCCCCCCGAAGTGGAAGAGCAAGGGGATGCGCTCGCCGTCGAGGAAGATGCCCGAGTCGCGCGGGCTGGTGCCGCGGATGACGATGAGCCCGCCGTTCAGCGGAGGCCGGGCGACGCCGGGAAGGTTCTGGATGACCTTCAGCGCGTCGCCGGTGGTGCCCGGGATTCGCTGGATCTCCTGGAGCGAGAGGGTGGTCTGGCTGACCTCCTTCTTCTCCCGGGCGCCGCGCACCACGGTCTCGTAGGGCGAGAAGAAGGTGCGGAGCACGTGGTAGGTGGCCTGGGTCAGCTTGCCGGCGTCGATCCGCTCGGTGGTCTCGAAGCGCTGGAACTCGCTCGCGGTGATGACCACCTGGATGCTGCCCGGGGGGACGTCGCGGAAGGAGAACTGTCCGCGTGCGTCGGTGACGGTGCTCATCCCCAGCGCGGGCAGCGCCACCTCGGCGCCGGCGAGCGGCCTCCGGTTTCCGCGCTCGAGGACCCGGCCGGAGAAGTTCACCGGTCCCTCCTGCGTTACCTGCGCCGCGGTGGTCGCGGGCCGGAGCACGAAGTCGTAGGCGTAGGTGATGCGGACGGCGCTCGGCTTGCCGTCGATCTCCGCCGGAACGAAGCGGAACTGGCGGATGGCGGCGAGGGCGGCCTGGTCGAAGCCGTGTCCCGCCGGCTCGACGACCTCGGCGCGGGTCACCTCGCCCGTCGCCGAGATGTCGATGCTGAGCACCACCCTGCCTTCCAGCTTCTGGGCCTCCGCCTCGGGGGGATAGGCCGCCTCGACGAAGCGCTCCACCTGCGGAGGTCGCGTGAGCGTCGGGCCGGAGGGCGGCGCGGCCTGGGCTTCTCCGCCCTCGCCGGCGGGAGGAGCCCCCGGAGTGGGTGTCTGGCCGAGCGCGAGCGCCGGGGCACACACCAGCGCTGCCATCCACCAGGCTCGACGCCTCGACACTGCTCGCCCTCTCCCGCGCCCGTGCACGGCCCTGCTCGTTGGCTCCGTGGCGCCCTGGAGACGGGTGATGCCCGCTCTGGCCGGCGCCGGCAACACAAACGCATCTGCCGCTGGACCGATTCCCGTTCCGGAGCTCAGGAGGTCGCCACCAGGAGCACCCGTCCGCCGAGCATCGGGCCGGCCGGACTGAAGGGGGCGCCCGTCTCCGGGTGCAGCGCGGCCTCGAGCTGCAGCCCGGCGCGCTCGAGGAGCCGGACGAGCTCGGTGATGGTGTACAACCGGATGGTCGCCGACTTCTGCCCCGAGCCGAGCGGCCCTGCCCAGGACCAGGTGGTCTCGACCCGACCGGCGACCGGATCGAAGCGGGCCTCCTCGACGAGCAGGGTTCCATCGGGAAGTCGATGCCCGGGAATGCTCTCCCGTGCGAGCCGGGCGACGAGGACATCGCGGTGCATGGAGTCGACGGCCACCTTCCCGCCGGGCTTCACCGCGGCACGGAGGGTGCCGAGGATGGCGGCGTCGTCGGTCTCATCACCGTAGCCGAGGGAGCTGAAGAGGCTGAGTGCGGCATCGAAGCCCGACTCGCCGAGTGGCGCTCGAAGATCGTGCCGCAGGTAGCGCAGCTCGGAACCGACGTCGCTGCGCCTGCGCTCGGCCTCGGCGAGCAGCGACGCCGACTGATCCACTCCCAGGACGCGGGCGCCCTTCCGCGCGAGCGGCAGGCTCACCCGCCCATAGCCGCAGGCCGCGTCGAGGACGCGGGAGCCCTCGGACAGCCCGAGGATGCGCCAGAGCGCGTCGGCCTCCTGCTCGCCACTCCTGGACGCCGTGGCCCAGACCCGGACGTAGTCCTCGTCGAAGAACTTCTCCCACCACGGAGCGCTGGTCATGGCCCAGCGGCCCGGCGGATCAGCTCAACCGCGAGAGCAGCAGCTTGCGCTGGAGCTGGAGCGTCTCGGGAGAAGAGTTCCCGAGCATCTCGAAGAAGTCGGCCTCCTCGGTGAGCTCCTGCTTCCACTCGCCCGCGTCGATGTGGGTGGCCTCGTCGACCTTCTCGTGGGGAATGTCCAGCCCGGAGAGGTCCAGGTCACCGGCCTTCGGCACCCAGCCGAACGGGGTCTCCTGGCCGCCGACGCGGACGTGCGCCCGGTCGACGATCCACTTCAGCACCCGCATGTTCTCGCCGAAGCCCGGCCAGAGGAACTTGCCGTCCTTGCCCTTCCGGAACCAGTTCACCTGGAAGAGCTTGGGCGGGTACGGAATCTTCGCCTGCATGTCCAGCCAGTGCTGAAGGTACTCGCCCATGTTGTAGCCAGCGAAGGGCAGCATGGCCATCGGGTCCCGTCGCACCACTCCGACCTTGCCGGTGGACGCAGCGGTCGTCTCCGAGCCCAGCGTCGCGCCGAGGAACACCCCGTGCGCCCAGTTGAAGCTCTGGAGCACCAGCGGGACCGTGGTCGCGCGGCGGCCGCCGAAGATGATCGCGCTGATCGGCACGCCCTCGGGATCGTTGGCGTGCTTGCTCAGCACCGGGTTGTTGGTCATCGGCGCGGTGAAGCGCGAGTTGGGGTGGGCGGCCTTCTCGGTCGAGCCCTTCTTCCAGGGACGCCCTTGCCAGTCGGTGAGCTCGTCCGGGACCTCACCGTCCATTCCCTCCCACCACACGTCGCCGTCCTTGGTCATGGCGACGTTGGTGAAGATGGTGTCCCTGGCGATGGTCTTCATCGCGTTGGGGTTGGAGGCGAAGTTGGTTCCCGGCGCGACGCCGAAGTACCCGTTCTCGGGGTTCACCGCCCAGAGTCGCCCGTCCTTACCCACGCGCATCCACGCGATGTCGTCGCCGACGGTCCAGACCTTCCACCCGGCGAACCGCTTCGGGGGGATCATCATCGCGAAGTTGGTCTTCCCGCAGGCCGAAGGGAACGCGCCGGTCACGTAGGTCATCTGACCGTCGGGGCTCTCCACGCCGAGGATGAGCATGTGCTCGGCGAACCAGCCCTCGTCCTTTCCCAGCCAGCTGCCGATCCGGAGCGCGAGGCATTTCTTGCCCAGGAGCGCGTTGCCGCCGTAGCCCGAGCCGAAGCTCCAGATGGTGTTGTCCTCGGGGAAGTGACAGATGTAGCGGCGCTCGGGATTGATGTCGCCGGTGCAGTGCAGCCCGCGGTTGAACTCGTTGGAGTCGCCGAGCGTGTCCAGCGCCGGCCTCCCCATGCGGGTCATGATCCGCATGTTGAGGACCACGTAGACGCTGTCGGTGATCTCGATGCCCACCTTCGACAGCGGAGAGCCGAGGGGCCCCATGACGTAGGGGACGACGTACATGGTCCGGCCCTTCATCGAGCCGTGGAAGAGGTTGGTCAGCTTCCCGTACGCCTCCTCGGGGGCCATCCAGTTGTTGGTCGGGCCGGCGGCCTCCTTCGTCTTGGTGCAGATGAAGGTGAGGTGCTCGACGCGCGCGACGTCGTTCGGGTTGGAGCGGTGCAGGTAGCAGCCGGGGCGCTTCTGCGGATTGAGCGGGATGAGCACGCCCGTGTCGACTGCATGCTTGGTGAGCCGCTCCTTCTCGGCCTCCGAGCCGTCGCACCACACGATGCGGTCCGGTTGGCAGAGCGCGGCGCAGTTCCGGACCCAGTCGAGCAGGGCCTTGTTCCGCGTGAGCGTGGTCGCGGTCCCGTCAATCTGGCTCGCCATCAGTTCATCTCCCGAACGAATACGTGAGGAGCGGTTCTCCTAATACAGGCTGCGACGGGTTGCCGAGCCAATTTGCGGCGCGCCTGGCCCGATTCCCCAGAGGACGACCTTGTGCGCTCATCCGGTGGATTAGCAAGGGCTGCGCGTGCTGACGCGGCGCGAAACCGCAGCGCATCGGACGCACGGGCCAGAGGCGGCAGGGTGTCATTCGAAGCCGGTGCCTGGCGACGTCATGCGCGAGGACGACTGGTGGAGGTGTCAAACACCTTTGGCGGCCCCGCGACGGCTCCGTGGCCCGCTCGCTGGACTTAGAACGCGCTGACGCGCTTCTCGTTGGCCCTCTCGGAGGAAGTGTCCTCGGAGGAGGTATCAGACACCTTCGACGCCTTCGACGGCGTCAGCCCAGCGAGGATTGTCCCACCGAATGTGTCCAGCGAATGTGTCCCAGCGAATGTGTCAGACACCTTCAACGGGACACGTTCGACGGCTGGACCCGGCGTACGACCTCGACTCGCCCCTGGACGCGCGGAGCTTCTCGTCCGATCAGCCCGGCCTGCCGCTCGCCGGTGTCAAACAGCTTCAACGGCGCGTCGTGCGGAAGCGTTCGTGGGAGGTGTCTCGTGGGAGGTGTCAAACACCTTCGAGGCCGCCCGCTCGATCCCTCCGGACGTGTCCCTCCGGAGGTTCAAACACCTTCGAGGCCGCCCGCTCGATCTCTCCGGAGGTGTCAAACACTTTCAAGGCGCTCGCCCGTTCCCCCCGGAGGTGTCAAACACCTTCGAGGGCGCCCGCTCGATCCTTCCGGAGGTGTCAAACACTTTCGAGGCCGTCCGCTCGATCGGTCCCTCGGGTCCTCGGTGTGCGCCCCGGTGGGCACGGGCGGTCTTCACGGACCGGGCTGCTAGCATCGCGTCCCGATGCTCGTCCCTGCCGACTCGCCCGGCTCCGACCTCCCGACCTACACCCGTGATCGCGCCAGGCGCCGCTCGCGGATAGCCTCGATCGTCACTGGCACGACCATCGAGTGGTACGACTTCTACCTGTACGGCTCGCTCTTCACGGTGATGCAGCCGCACTTCTTTCCGACCAGCAATCCGATCTCCGGATGGCTGATCGGGCTCGCGCTGTATGCCACCGGGTTCGTGATTCGTCCCGTCGGGGCCGTCTACTTCGGCCGCCTCGGCGATCTTCGCGGCCGGAAGGCGGCCTTCCTCGCCACGCTGCTCCTGATGGGCGGGGCGACCACCGCCATCGGCCTCCTTCCGGGATACGAGCGGGTCGGCATCCTCGCCCCGGCGCTGCTGGTCCTCATGCGGCTCCTGCAGGGCTTCGCTCTGGGCGGGGAGTACGGCGGCGCCGTGATCTACGTGGCGGAAAACGTCCCCGACGGCGAGCGCGGCTACTACACGAGCTACGTCCAGGTCACCGCGACCCTCGGGCTCTTCGTCTCGATGATGGTGCAGCTCGCCGTTCGCAACTACCTGGGCCAGAGCGATTTCGCGGACTGGGGCTGGCGCCTCCCGTTCGTGTTCTCCCTGTTCCTGCTGGGCATCGCCGGGTGGGTGCGCTCCCAGCTCCCGGAGTCTCCGCTCTGGGAGCGGCTCCGGCTGGAGAACCGCCTCTCGCGTGAGCCGCTGCTCGACGCCGGGCGTAACTGGAAGAGGCTGGCCCTGGCACTCTTCGCTGCCACTGCCGGTCAGGGCGTGGTCTGGTACACCGCCCAGTTCTTCTCGGTGCAGTTCATGACCAAGCTGCTGGGGATTCCCGCGCAGACCGCGACGCTCATCGCTGCCGTGGCGCTCCTGTGCGGTATTCCCTTCTTCGTCGTCTTCGGAGCGCTCTCCGACCAGATCGGCCGGAAGAAGCTGATGGTGGTGGGGAATCTCCTGGCAGCGATCGGTTTTTTCCCCATCTACCGGGCGATGCAGATCGTCTCCAACCCGCTGAACGAGGCGGCGATGACCGCGCTGGTGTTCGTCCAGGTGCTCCTGGTCACGATGACCTACGGACCGATCGCCGCCTTCCTGGTGGAGCTGTTTCCGGCGCGCTCGCGGTACACCTCGCTCTCCATTCCGTACCACCTGGGCAACGGCATCTTCGGCGGGCTCACCGCCTACCTGGCCGCGACCATCACGGTGGGCGCGAACAACAAGTTCCTGGGCCTGGTGTTTCCCTGCACGGTGGCGCTGATCACCGCGGCGCTCGGCGCGCTGTACCTGCCCGAGACCTCGAGGACCCGGATCTGGGCCGAGCTGCGCCGGGGCAGGAGTTCCGGAAGCGGTCCCTACCCGGTCCGCGAGCCCACCGGACCGCACCGCGCGCCCAGCGGCGCGCAACTCGTCCCCCCCGGCGTCTAGCGAAGGTGTCTCAGTGGATTGCCGCGCGGAGCGGGAACCGGCGAACCACCTGGGCTTCCGCCTCCAGCAGCTGCTCGAGCCGCGGCCAGGTCGCGTCCCCGTGTACCCGGACCGCGAGACGGAGGAAGAGTTTCTGGTGCCCGTCCTCGCTCCGGGCCAGCTCTCCGTAGAAGCGACGCAGTTCCGAGTCGGGCAGCGCTCCAGCGAGCAGCGCGAGACGCTCGCAGCTCCGCGCCTCGATGATTGCCGCCACCAGGAACCGGTCCAGCTGGCGCTGCGCGGCCGGGGTCCGCACCAGCGCCTGGAGCGCCTGCGCGTAGGGATCGCCCGGGTCGCGGCCGAGGGAGAGCCCGCGCTGCTCGAGGAGCTGCAGGACGCGGGCGAGGTGACCGCTCTCCTCGCGCGCGAGCCGGGCCATGTGCCCCGGGAGCCCCGGGACCTCGGGGTAGGCCTGGAGCAGCGAGAGGGCGTTCGCCGCGGCCTTCTTCTCGCAGTGGGCGTGGTCGATCAGCACCGCGTCGAGGTGCGCGAGCGCGTTCGGCAGCCAGCGCGGATCGGTCTCGCAACGGAGCGCGACGCAATGGCGATGCTCGGAGGGCGGGGAGCTCATCTGCCCGGCGGGTCCTACCGCGCCAGCCTGCCCACGTCACCGGGGCCCGAACAGCGCCTCGTTCACCCGGGCGGGGTCCACCGCGAGGGGCTCCCGGGGAAGCCGGTCGAGGACAAATCGGGGCACGAGCCCCCGCAGACTGACGGGGCCTCCGTCGCCAAGTCCGGCCCAGGCGGCGAGCAGACCGTCGAGCCGCTCCGGGGGGATGCCGCGGTCACGCAGCTCGGCCAGGCTCGGTGTTCCGGCGCGCTTGGCGAGGCGCTTGCCGTCGGGCCCGAGCAAGAGCGGGACGTGGGCGTACACCGGCACCGGGAGCCGAAGCGCCTCGCAGAGCTGAAGCTGGCGCGGCGTCGAGCCCAGCAGGTCGTCACCCCGGAGCACGTGGGTGATGCCCATCTCCGCGTCGTCAACCACCACTGCCAGCTGGTAGCTCGGGACGCCGTCGTTCCGGACCACCACGAAGTCGCCGACCTCGCGGGCGACGTCCTGCACCAGCGTGCCGTGGAGCAGGTCGTGGACCTCGGTGAGCCCCTCGCGGGGACGGAAGCGCCAGGCCGGAGGACGGGTCCTCGCGCGCTCCTCGATCTGCTCGGGGGAGAGCGCGAGGCAGGTGCCCGGGTACCGGGGCCCATCGTCCGCCGGCCCGTGCGGTGCGGACGCCGCCCGGGCGATCTCGCTGCGGGTGCAGAAGCAGGGGTACACACGGCCTGCCGCCCGGAGCTGTTCGAAGGCCGCGCGGTAGAGGTCCATACGCCCGCTCTGGACCACCGGAGCTCCGTCGAACTCGAGGCCGAGCCAGTCCAGGTCTGCGAGCAGCGCCTCGGTCAGCTCGGGCCGCGAGCGCGCGGTGTCCAGGTCCTCGACCCGAAGGAGGAACTCGCCCCCCTGTGAGCGAGCCCACAGCCAGCCGAGCACCGCCGCCCAGGCATTGCCGAGGTGGAGGCGCCCCGTGGGACTGGGGGCGAACCGGCCGCGATGGGTCGCCGTCACGTCGTGGTCAGAGGTGCCACAGCACCCCTGTGACCCGCAATCCCGACCTTTGCTAAGAGCGCGGCGCCCGATGCGGTACCTCCACCTCTCCGACGTCCACGTCACCGCCGACTACCAGCGGCACTCGCTCCTGCGCCTGGGCTGGCGCCGGTGGATCGCCCTGGGCGAGCTGACCTTCGGCGGCCGCGCCCGGGCCTTCGCTCGCGCCCCGGAGACCATCTCCCGGATCCTGGAGGAGGCCCGGACCCTCGAGGTGGACCACGTCATCCTCTCCGGGGACCTGACCGCCTATGCGCTTCCCGCCGAGTTCGAGGGAGCGCGGGCCGCCCTGGGCCAGTGGGCCGAGGAGCCGCGCCGCTGCACGGTGATTCCCGGCAACCACGACCGGTACACCCCGGGCGCGCACCGCACGCGCCGTTTCGAGCAGAGCTTCGGGAACCTCCTCGTCTCGGACCTGCCCGACGTCGCCGTGGAGGAGGGCTTCCCCTTCGTCCGACTCCTCGGCGAGCACGACGCGGTCATCGGGCTGCAGTCGGCTCGCGTGCCGTACTTCCCGGGCCTGTCCTACGGCCTCGTCGGACGGATGCAGCGCGAGGCCCTTGCCGCCCTGGTCCGCCGGCCCGAGCTCGATGGCCGGGCGGTGCTGGTGGTCGTGCATCACGCGCCGTTCGGCCAGCTGGGAAAGCCGGACCGGCTGCTGCACGGCCTCGTCGATGCGCCGGCACTCCTGGCGCTGATTCCCGGCGAGCGGTTCGCGCTGCTCCACGGGCACATTCACCAGCGGTACCATTTCCCCGCGACCGACCGGCGCCCCCACATCTTCGGAGCCGGCTCGTCCACGGAGGCCGGTCACGAGGGCTACTGGATCATCGAGACCGCGGGCGGGCGCATCGCGCGGTGCGAGAAGCGAGGACTCGGCAGCTGAGGTCCCATGGCGCGGAGAAGGGCGCGCGCCGGAGCTTTCGCCGGACTGTCCGCCTTCCTCGGTCGGTCCACGGCCCCGCCACTCCGGCCATCGGAGGTGGGTTCTGCACGGGCCCCATTACGAGGCGTCCACTACGAGGCGTCTGACACCTCGGGGGGACACTCGGGGGACACCTCGGCCGGGGCCATCTCAAGGCTGACCCCGCTGAATTATTGCGCGGCAACCCAAAACCCCCAGTAATTCAGGGCACCTGTAACCATCAAGCCTCGATTACGAGGTGTCCGATTACGAGGTGGATTACGAGGTGTCTGACACCTTTCGGGGGCTTGGACACCTTTCGGGGGGACACCTTTCGGGGGCTTTCCGCGACTGCGGTCGATGCACCGAAGCGGACGCTCCCGGCCCCCCCGTCGGAGAGCGGTTCACCCCGCGGCAGCTGTGGCCGACGACCGTGCGCTCGCCGGCGCGATGCCATCCGCCAGGGCGAGCGACTCCCGCACGCAGTCGGCGATCCCGGGCCCGCGGTAGGCGCTTCCCGCGAGCACGAGGCGCGGATGGTTCCGCAGCGCCGTCGCGATCGCATCCAGCCGCGCGTGATGGCCCACCTCGTACTGGGGGATCGCCTGCGCCCAGCGCACGATCCGGACCAGGTCCGGCGGCCGCTGGATGCCGAGCATCGTCCCCAGCTCCTCGCGAACCACGCCCACCAGCTCCTTGTCCGGGAGCGCCGCCCACTGACCCCCGTGCGCCCCACCCACCAGGGTGGTGAGCAGCGTTCCACCGGCTGGCGCGCGGAACGGGTACGCCGAGGAGACGAAGATCACCCCCAGCACCCGCCGCCGCTCGCGCGCGGGCACCAGCACCCCGAATCCCTGCGGGTCCGGATCCAGCGCCGGCCGCCAGCCGAGGTGGACCACCGAGATGGGCACGGCACGGATCGCCTCGAGCGCGGTGGCGATGCTCGCATCCAGCGGCCGCAGGAGCTCGGCGGAGACGTGCGGCGGGACGGCGAGCACCACCCGCTCGAATCGCTCGCCACCTCCGTCCCAGCGCAGCTGCCACCCGCCCGCCGCGGGCTCCAGCGCGCGCACCCGGACCCCGAGCCGGACCGCGTCGCCGAGGGCCTGGCCCAGCGCGTGGGGGAGCGTCTCCAGCCCTCCCTCGAACGAGGCCAGCCGGGGAGGGGCCGCCCGTGGGCTCTTTCCTCGCATCGCCTTCGCCGCGAGCAGCAGGCTCCGGTGGCTCCGCTCCATCTCATGGAGCCGGGGGAACGCCGCGCGGACGCTCAGCCGCTCGGAGTCGCCGCCGAAGATGCCGGTCTGGACCGCGTCGAGCAGCGTCTCCGTCACGTGCCGGCCGAGGTGGCGGCGCCCGAAGCGGGCCAGGGTCTCGTCCACGCCGGTCGGCCCGCGGCGGCTCAGAGGCTCGAGCAGCAGGC
This sequence comes from Myxococcaceae bacterium, assembly GCA_035646995.1. GTDB lineage: Bacteria > Myxococcota > Myxococcia > Myxococcales > Myxococcaceae > RPRB01. The sequence goes on along the minus strand of DASROG010000133.1, from coordinate 3,859 downwards.
GCAGCTTCGCCCACCAGGGCACGATGTCCGAGCGGAGCAGCTCGGGGGGCTTCGAGGGCAGGTAACGCACCTTCCCGCGGACGAAGAGCGCGCGAAGGTCACCGGCAGCCGACGCCGGGCGCAGCCGGTCCGCGATTCCCAGCGCCTCGGCGATCCGGGCGACCGCACCCTCCCGGTCGAGGAAGCCGTTCGGGCCGGCCTCGAGGACGAACCCCTCGTCGAGCCAGGACCGGATCTGCCCCCCGACACGCTCCGCTCCCTCGAGCACCGTCACCGGAGTCCCACGTGCCCGCAGCGCCCAGGCGAGGGTCAGCCCCGAGATGCCAGCTCCGACGACGGCGGTACGCAGCTGCGGCACGGACTCCCTCCTCGGCGAACGTCTCACGGGCTGCGATTCGGCTCGCGACCCGTGCAGGTGCTGCTTATGTCACGGCTATGCGCTTCGTGGTGACCGGTGCGAACCGCGGGATCGGCCTCGAGTTCGTCAAGCAGCTGACAGCGCGGGGCGAGGAGGTCGACGCCACCGCCCGGGACCCCGGGGCCGCTTCCGAGCTCCAGGCCCTGGCCAGCCCGGGCATCCGGTTCCGCATCCATCCACTGGACGTGGCAGACGACGCCAGCGTCGCCGCCTTCGCGGAGCAGCTCCCCGCCGGCCCCATCGACGTGCTGATCAACAACGCGGGGGTCTCGGGAGTGAAGGGCGGAGAGCCCATCGACCCTGCCGACATCCTCCGGGTCTTCAACGTGAACGCGGTGGGCACGCTCCGCGTCGTGCGCACGCTCCTCCCCCGGCTGCGCGAGGGCAAGGGGAAGAAGATCGTCAACCTCACCAGCGTGCTGGGGAGCATCGCGGACGCAACCGGCGGCCGCTTCGCGTACCGGATGAGCAAGACCGCTCTCAACATGGCGACCCGGATCCTGGCCGAGGATCTGCGCGGCGAGGGCTTCCGCACCGTGGCCCTCCACCCCGGCTGGGTGCAGACACGCATGGGGGGAAGCGCCGCGCCGGTGCCGCCCGAGCAGTCGATCCGGGGGATGCTGGGCATCATCGACGGGCTCACGGCGGAGCAGAGCGGACGCACCTTCGACTTCCAGGGCCGCGAGATTCCCTGGTGAGCCATCAGGGGTAGAGCCGCTCCACCGTCCACGGCGCGTCTGGCGACGCCCGGCGGAACAGCTCCCGGTCGTGGAGCCGGAACGGGGCCGCCTTCCAGAACTCGACGAGGTCGGGATCCAGGCGAAACCCGGACCAGTGGGGGGGCCGGGGGATCTGCCGGCCGGCGTGCCGGGCCTCGACCTCCCTCACCGCCGCCTCGAGCACGGCGCGGCTGGCCAGCGGCTCGCTCTGACGCGACGCCCAGGCGCCGATCTGGCTTCCGCGCGGGCGGGTGGCGAAGTACGCATCGGCCTCCTGATCCGAGACCTGCGTGGCCCGCCCCTCGATGCGCACCTGCTTCTCCAGGGGCTTCCAGTGAAAGTTGAGCGCGGCAAAGGGGTTCGACCGCAGCTCGCGGAACTTCCGCGAGTCCAGGTTGCCGTAGAAGACGAAGCCGTCGCGGTCGAATCCCTTGAGCAGCACCACGCGCGAGCTGGGGCGCCCGTCCGGCCCGACGGTGGAGAGCACCATCGAGTTCGGGTCCACCGGCACGGCGGCCTCCGCCTCGCGGAACCACTCCGCGAACTGCTCGAACGGGTCCATCATGCGGCCTTCCATAGCAGAGACCGCGCGCGCTCGGGCGTTGACGGGCGTCCAGCAGTGGGCATGGTGGGCCGATGAAGATTCTCTACGTGGCCTCCGAGGTCGCGCCCTACAGCAAGTCGGGCGGACTGGCCGACGTGGCGCACGCCCTGCCGCGGGCGCTCTCGGCGCGAGGCCACGAGGTCCGGGTGGTGACCCCGCTCTACGCGACGGCCCGCATCCCGAACGCCGAGGACTCGGGTCGCTCCATCCAGCTGCGCTTTCCCTTCGGCGAGCCGCGCGCCGGCATCCGCGTGGCACGACCGGCGCCCCGGCACGAGGTGTGGTTCCTGGAGCATCACGGCTTCTACGGCCGGCCGGGCCTCTACGGAGACGGGCACGGCGAGTACGTCGACAACCACCGGCGCTTCGCCCTCCTCTCGGTGGGCGCGCTGTCCGCCGCGCAGGTGATGGAGTTCGCGCCCGACGTCGTGCACTTCAACGACTGGCAGACCGGGCTGGGCGCGCTGGCGCTGGCTCGTGGCTTCCGCGGCACCTCGGTGGGCGAGGCGCGCAGCCTCTTCACCATCCACAATCTCGCCTACCAGGGGCTCTTCTCCCAGGACGTGATGGGCGACCTCGGGCTCCCCTGGAGCGTCTTCACCCCCCAGGGTCTCGAGTTCTACGAGCAGGTGAACTTCATGAAGGCCGGTCTGGCCTTCGCCGACGCCCTGAGCACGGTCAGCCCCACCTACGCCCAGGAGATCCAGACCGAGGCCTACGGCTGCATGCTCGAGGGGATGCTCCGGGCGCGCGCCCACGAGCTGCACGGGATCCTCAACGGGATCGACGTGCACGAGTGGGACCCCCACTCCGACCCGCACCTTCCCGCGCCGTACGACGCGCACGACCTCTCGGGAAAGGCAGTGTGCAAGGCTGAGCTGCGCCACCGGTTCGGGCTGCCCGACCCGGACCACGTCTCGGACGCGCCGCTCTTCGGGGTGGTGACCCGGCTGGCCGCGCAGAAGGGCATCTCGCTCCTCCTGGAGGGCATTCCCACGCTCCTCGACCGTGGAGCGGAGGTGGTGGTGCTGGGCAACGGTGAGCGCTTGTACGAGGACGCACTCCGCTCGCTCTCTGCGGCCCGGGCCGATCGGTTCCGGGCCTTCATCGGGTTCGACCCGGCGCTCTCGCACCTGGTGGAGGGCGGGGCGGATTTCTTCCTCATGCCCTCGCTCTACGAGCCGAGCGGCCTGAACCAGATGTACTCGCTCCGGTACGGGACGGTCCCGGTGGTGCGTGCTACCGGTGGGCTCGAGGACACGGTGCGCGACGCGGACCTCCCCGAGGGCACGGGCTTCAAGTTCCGCGACTTCGACGTCGGCGGCCTGCTCTGGGCGAGCGGCCGGGCGATGGACTGGTGGTGGCATCGGCGTGACGAGCTGGATGTGCTCCGGCGGCGGGGAATGCTCCAGGACTGGTCCTGGGAGAGCTCGGCCGCGGCCTATGAACGCCTGTACGCCTCGCTCGCCGGCTGATACGACCTCGCGGCCATGAGCACCGCGGATGCGCACTGGCAGGGGCCGAAGTCCACCCGTTCCGACGCCCTGGTGTTCTTCGGCGCGACGGGGGACCTGGCGTACAAGAAGATCTTCCCCGCGCTCCAGTCGATGGTGGAGCGCGGCGCGCTCGAATGTCCGGTCATCGGGGTGGCCAAGTCGGGTTGGACGCTGGAGCAGCTCAAGGCGCGGGCGCGCGACAGCGTGGAGAAGCACGGCCCCGGCGTCCGTGAGCCGGCCTTTTCCAAGCTCATGTCCCAGCTGCAATACGTGGACGGAGACTACGGTGATCTGGCGACCTTCTCGCAGCTGAAGACGATGCTCGCCGGAGCGCGGGCCGCCACGCACTACCTGGCCATCCCACCCACGCTGTTCGCCACGGTGGTCGAGGCGCTGAGCAAGTCCAGCTGCGCGACCGGCGCGCGGGTGGTGGTGGAGAAGCCCTTCGGTCGGGATCTGAAGAGCGCGGAGGAGCTGAACCGGATCCTGCACCAGGTGTTCCCCGAGCAGTCGGTCTTCCGCATCGACCACTACCTGGGGAAGGAGGCGGTGGAGAACCTCCTCTTCTTCCGCTTCTCCAACACCTTCCTCGAGCCGATCTGGAACCGGAACTACGTGGAGT
>DASROG010000132.1:0-5884 GCA_035646995.1 Myxococcaceae bacterium | reverse complement strand
CGGCCGCTCAACCCGCCCCGGCGCATCGAGGCGAGGCCCTTCTCGAAGTCGTTGCCGATCATCGTGTCCATGTCGGCGACCAGGGAGAAGGCCTTCCCCATGAAGTCGTTCTTGCCGCTCATCACCCAGCTCACCTGGGTTGCTCCACCCTCCGGGCGGAAGCCGAAATCGGCCTGCGCGACGCTGGCCATCGGCTTGAGGAACTCGAGCCGGATCCCGACCTTCTGCGCCGGCACGCTCTCGGTGATCCGCATGTTGCCCTCGCCCACCTTGTCGTTGCCGGTCCAGGCGTAGGTCGCGCCCACCCCGGACGGCGGTCCACCCAAGGTGGTCTTCATCGAGGGGTCGAGATGCGCCCAGGGCGACCATCGGTCCCAGGCATGGAAGTCGTTCACCAGCGCGAACACCACGTCCGGGGGCGCGGCGATGCGCGTGGTCCGCTCGACCCGGTAGGTCGAGGGACGGGTGGCGATGACCACCAGCAGGACCACCACCAGCGCCGCGAGCGCGATGAGCACCTTGCGGAACATGCCGTGCACCTCCACCGGAGGCAGCGCGAGAGGGCGCCCCGGATGTCCGGCCGACTAGCACGCTCGCGGTCGGTGCTGCAGCCGCAAGTCCGGGAGCGGCCGGCCACCGTGCGCTGACGCGGCCCGACCAGGCGACTCGCCGGCTGAGCGTCCTCCGCTTGGAGCCGCAGGGCTCGGTGGCGGGCGGGAGCGCGTCCGTTTCGCCCCGTGCTCAGCGGCGCTTGAGCACCGGCAGCGGCGATGGGCCGGCCAGCTCGGTCGCGCCCTTCACCGCCTCGGCCACCTTCGCCCGGGCGGCGAGAGCCGCGAGCCGCGCCTTGCCGAGCACCGCCGGCTCGCTCCGCAGCTCCGCCCGCTCCTCCGGGCTGTACTTCAGGAACGCGTACTTCACCGACTCGGACGGGAACCGCAGGTCCCACACCAGCCCGAGCGCCGAGAGCAGCTTCAGGGCGTAGAACGACACGTCCAGCTCCCACCAGAACCAGCCCTGGTTCGCGGTGTTCTGGTGGTAGTGGTGGTTGTTGTGCCAGCCCTCGCCGCAGGTGATCAGCGCGAGGAGGAAGTTGTTCCGGCTGGTGTCGGTCGTCCGGTACCGGCGCGACCCGAACACGTGGCTCAGCGAGTTGATGGTGAACGTGCCGTGCCAGAGCAGCACCGTGCTCACGAAGAAGCCCCAGACCAGCAGCGGGAAGCCGCCGATCAGGAAGAGCCCCACCGCCAGGAGGAACGGAGGAAGGAGGTACCAGCGGTTCAGGAACCGCAGCTCGGGGAACCGGGCGAAGTCGCGGATCGCCTCCTCCCGGGTCTCCGAGTACCGGTCGGACAGGATCCAGCCCACGTGGCTCCACCAGAAGCCGTCCTGCAACGGGGAGTGCACATCCGCCGGCTGGTCCGACTCACGGTGGTGGTGCCGGTGGTTCGCCGCCCACCACAGCACGCCCTTCTGGGCCGAGGTCTCGGCGAGGAAGGCGAGGAGGAACTGGAGGCCCCGGGAGGTCTTGAACGCGCGGTGGGCGAAGTACCGGTGGTACCCCGTGGTCACCAACCACATGCGCACGTAGTAGAGCGCGAGCGCCCACACCACGTAGGACCAGTGGAATGGGACGAAGAACACCGCAATCGCGGCGAAGAGGTGAAAGGCGAAGAACGGGATCGACTGGACCCAGTTGATGCGGTGGTCCCGGGTGGAGACGACGCTGTGCGACATCGAGTCCTCTGGCGAAAGTGCAGGAACCAGCATGCGCACTCCCTGTCAGGGCTCTGTCAGGACGCCGCAGATTTTCCGAGAGACGCCAGCCACTCCTGGAACGCCGGCTCCCCGGCCAGGGACACGAGGTCCGGATCGCTCGCTGCGGCTTCTCGGTCGGAGTAGCCCAGCTCGCGTGCCGTCTTCAAGAGAGCCATCGCCCGCCTGCTGTCGCCGGCTCGCGCCTGGGCGCAGGCGACCTCGTAGGCCCGGGCAGCGGACGGCCGGCGGGCCAGTGACTCTTCCCCGAAGCGCGCGGCTTCCGAGTAGGCGCCTCGCAGGAAGGCCACACGCTCGGCCCGCTCGTAGGCCGTGGCCAGGTCGACCCCGGGGAGGGCCCCCGCGGCTCGCTCGTCCCCGCTCCGGATCAGGGCCCCCGCCCACTCGTGGAGGATGGTCGGATCCCGGGTCTGGCGCGCCGCCTGTTCCCAGAGGGGGATGGCCCGCGCGTCATCGCCGATCAGGCTGAACGCCGCGGCGACGGCCTGTGGCTCGATGGGTCGCCCCTGCACCTGGCTGAACTCGTCCAGAGCGCGTCGTCCCTCCCCCTCCTTGAGCGCTACCCAGCCGAGGAGATGATGGATGCGGGACCGGATGCTCACCGGGGGGTCGCCGTCGAGCAGCCCGGCCGCGAGGCGGCGGGCGCGGTCGATCTCATCGGCCCGGAGGAGCGCCTCCGCCTCGGCGAGCTGCGGGGGGACCGGGGCATCCGGCTCGGAACGCCAGGACTCCCTCAGCGCCTGGAAGTTCTGGACGGCGAACAGGAGGAGGAAGATGAGGGTGACCGGTCCTCCGTACCCGCTCCGGTACAGGGCGTAGGCGACCCCTGCGCAGACGAGCACGCCGAGCGCGTACGCCGCGACCACTCCCGAGCGCCCGAAGATTCGGCCGAGGATGGCCCGGCTCACCCGGCCCCCGTCCATGGGCAGCACCGGGAGGAGGTTGAACACCGCCCAGACGAGATTGGTCACCGCCCCGATGCCCAGAGCGTACCCGGCGAGCGGACCCTGGGCCCGGGGAACCAGCCACACGCAGAGCATCCCCAGCGACACGCCGAACGCGGGGCCGGCGAGGGTGGTGATCACGTCCTTGCCCCACGACAGCGGCTGGTCGGTGTCCGGGGTGGTGACACCGCCGAACAGCACGAGCTGGATGGTCGACGAATATCCGAAGGCCCGGAACGCCAGCGCGTGCCCGAGCTCGTGGAAGAGCACCGAGACGAACACCAGGACGACCCAGACCCCGACCACCGCTCCCGGGGCCACGCCGGGTGGGTGGTCCCCGGCGTAGGAGAGCCCCAGCGCCAGGGCGAAGAGGAAATGCGCCGGGTGCACCAGCACCGCGATGGAGCCGAGTCGAAAGCGCAGCACGTTCCAGCGAGACCTAACACCTGTGGGCCGGTCCTGCGCAGAGGAACCTCTCCGTGCTATTCGCCGGGCGTCGCCCCATGACCCGTCTCGGACCTTACGCCCTGAGGAATCCCTGGGTGCTCGCCCCCATGGCCGGGGTGAGCGAGCAGCCCTTCCGTGTGCTCGCCTTCCGCATGGGGGCGGCGCTCTGCCCCACCGAGCTGGTCAGCGCGCAGGGGCTGATGCGGGCCAACGCCCGGACCGTCCGCTACCTCCGGCACGACGCCGAGGTGGAGCGGCCGTACTCCCTCCAGATCTTCGGCGGCGAGGCCGAGGTGATGGCCCAGGCGGCCCTGGTGGGGAAGCAGTGGGGCGCGCAGATCATCGACATCAACATGGGCTGCCCGGTGAAGAAGGTCACCAAGGGCGGTGCCGGCTCGGCGCTGCTCTGCGATCCACCCCGGGCAGCGGCGATCGTCCGTGCCATCCATGAGGCGACCGGTCTGCCGGTCACCGCGAAGATTCGCAGCGGCTGGGACGCCCACAGCCGGAACTATCTGGAGATGGCCTCGACCCTGGAGGAGGCGGGCTGCGTGGGGCTCGCGGTCCATCCCCGGACCCGCGCCCAGGGTTACGCCGGGCAGGCCGACTGGTCGGTGATCGCCGAACTGCGCGGGCACGTCCGGACCATGACCCTCATCGGGAACGGCGACGTGAAGACCCCGGCCGACGCCAGGCGGATGCTGGAGACCACCGGCTGCCACCTGGTGATGATCGGCCGAGGGGCGCTGGGGAATCCCTGGATCTTCCGCCAGCTCGAGGGAGGCCCGGCGCCGGACGCGGACGAGCGGTGTCACGTGGTGCTGGACCACTTCCGGGCGCACGTGCGCTTCGTGGGCGACGCCCTCGCCGCGGTCCGCAGCTTCCGCAAGCACCTGGCCTGGTATGCCCACGGGCTCCGGGGCGCCGCGGCCTTCCGCGCCGAGGTGAACCAGCTGATCCAGCCCGAGCAGGTCGAGCTCACCGTCCGCCGCTTCTTCCAGCAGGCGGAGGCGGACACCGCCTCCACCGAGGAGCAGGACGTCGATTACCGCGCCGCCCTCGGATGAAAGGGTTCCGAGGAGTCGGCTCGACCCATCCGCGCGCAGTCGGCGACGCCCGGCGCTCCCGCCGATCGACGGTTCGGGAGCGGTCGAGCTGAACGCGACCGGGCACCGCTCCATCAGCAGCGGGGCGGATGCGACACGCCACGCGATGCGCTCGGGTTCACGCCCCTGCCGCGGCCCGGCGTCGCGGCACGGAGGCCGCAGCCGCTTGCCGGAGCGTGTCGACCAGCACCGCCCGCAGCTCGGCGATCGCTCCGGAGCCCACGTCGCCGGGGCCCTCCACCCGGAAGGCCATCGTCGGCAGCGCTGGCAGGCGTCGATCCGCCAGCCGTTTCACCCCGGAGGGGCGGCGAGCTCGGTCCGGACCGTGACCCCGAGTCCGGCCGCGACCGCGGCCCACAGGCCGGACAGGCTGGGGCTCGAGAACACCACCCGCCAGGGGATCCCCGCACGGTCGAGCGCCGCGAGTGCCAGCCGGCGGAACGTGCAGGGTGGCTCGAAGAGGACGAGCGGCAGCGGCGTTCCCGGCGCCCAGCGAAACTCCCGCGCCGCGAGCCAGCGAACGGGCAGCTGCGCCTCCTCCGGATCCGGGCGCCCCGGGTCCGGGTCGAAGGTCACGGCGAGGTCGAGCCCGCCGCCGGCGAGGAGCTCCTTCAGGACGAGGTTCCTCTCCACCCGGACCTCGAGCTGGATCCTCGGTCGCGCCCGACCGAACCGCGCGAGCGCGGTGGGGAGCCAGCGTTCGGCCACATCCTGCGGAAGCCCGAGACGAATGGTGCCCGCCGCCTCCTCGCGCAGGCCCTCGAGCAGCTGGTCGTTCAGGGAGAGCATTCGCCGGCCCACGGCCAGCACCCGCTCACCGTCGGGATTGAGGGCGAGCCGGCGCCCCGACCTCCGGAACAGCGGCCGGCCGCACTGTGCCTCGAGGCGCTTCAGCTGGAGGCTCACTGCCGAGACGGTACGCCCCACTCGGCGCGCGGCGCGCGCCAGCGTCCCGGTCTCCTGGACCAGCGACAGCGTCCGGATCAGCTCCAGGTCGAGGGTCTCGGGCACCGGGGAACGCCAGAGTTGAGGAAAACTCGAAGCTCATTCGAGAATTTCGAGATTTTCTGCATCTAGCCCGGACGCTAAGAGATCCGCCGTGGCCACGCCAGTCCCGGCGGGCCCGACGACCGAGGAGTCCGTCATGCCCTTCATCCATGTCCGCTATTCCACCCCCGTCGAGCGCGACCTCCGCCAGGCCATCGCGACCTTCGTCACCGAGACCACCGCGCGGGTTCTCGGCAAGAAGGCCTACCTCACCGCCGTCGCCCTGGAACGTGTCCCGCCGAGCGACTGGTTCATCGCGGGCAAGCCCCTGGCGGAGCACCGGAAGGCCACCTTCTTCGTCGAGGTGCGGGTGACGCTGGGGACGAACGTGAAGGAGGAGAAGGCGACCTATCTCCGGGAGATCTTCCAGGGGATGGAGGCGTTGCTCGGTCCGGTTCACCCCGAGTCGTACGTGCACGTGCACGAGGCGACCGGCGATGCGTACGGGTACGGCGGGGTCTCCCAGGACGCGCGCTGGGTTCGGGCAAGCTCCTAGTTCAGGCGGTGACGGCCACCGGGGCAGGTGCGCGCAGCGGCGGGGGGACCTCCCGGGGTGGGCGGAGC
>DASROG010000131.1:0-5652 GCA_035646995.1 Myxococcaceae bacterium | reverse complement strand
GTCCGGGTGGGCGCGAACGCCTCGTCCTCGGGCACCGGGGACACCGACCCGGAGGGCAGCGTCCGCTGGAGCAGGCGCCCGTGCGAGTCGGCCCGGGTCTGCTGGAGCCCGCCGCTCCTGGCCGTGGGCTGGGGCCGGGCGCTGGTGGGGCCCATGCCGGGGAAGAGCTGGAGCGGACCCTCGGGCTCGGTGTCCTCCTCCGCGGCGGCCTCGTCCGGGAACAGCGAGCGGATGAAGAGGCCCACGTCGGTGTCCTCCGGCGCGCGGGGCGCTCCGATGACGTAGGTGAGCAACCGGCGCTCGAGCTCGGGGGCGCTCTGGAACCGACGGGCCGGGTCGCGCTGGAGCGCGGTCATCACCACCTCGGCCAGGGCGGGGTCCACCGCCCTGCTCAGCGAGGACGGAGAGACGATCTCCCGTTCCTGCACCGCGCGGAGCACGGCCAGGTCGCTCTCGCCGTCGAAGAGGCGGGCACCGGTGAGCAGCTCCCAGAGGGTGATTCCGAGGGCGAAGAGGTCGGTCCGCGGGTCCACCGACTCGCCTCGGGCCTGCTCGGGAGCCATGTACGCGAACTTGCCCTTGAGCATGCCCGCGGTGCTGGCGCGGTTGCTCGCCTTGGCGATGCCGAAGTCGGTCAGCTTCACCGCGCCCTCGTAGGAGACGAGGACGTTGTGTGGCGTGACGTCGCGATGGACGAGGCCGAGCGGCTGCCCGTGCTCGGTCAGCCGGTGCGCGTAGGCGAGCCCCCGGGCGACCTCGAGGCAGATCTGCGCAGCGAGCACGGGCGTGAAGGGGCGCTGGAGGGCCCGCGCCCGCCGGTGCAGCTCGGCCAGCGACTTTCCCCGGACGTACTCCATGGCCAGGTAGTAGCTGTCCTCGTGGCGGTCGAAGTCGAAGATGTGGACCACGTTGGCGTGGTTCAGCTTCGAGGCGACGCGGGCCTCGGCGATGAACATCTGCACGAAGCTCGGGTCATCGGCCAGCACCGAGCGGATCCGCTTGATGACCACCTGCTTCTCGAAGCCCTCGGGCCCGTGGGACTGCGCGAGGAAGATCTCCGCCATCCCGCCCTCGGCGAGCTTGCGCCGGATCACGTACCGGCCGACGGGGGTACCAGGAGCGAGGGACACGGGAGACGAGCGAGGCGCCGCGGAGACTAGCGCGGGGCGGACGGCTCAGTCTTCCCCGTCCCCTCGGCTCGGGCGAGAGGTGCACCGTTCACTCTCGCCCCCCGTCGGCGGGGGGCGGCGCCCGGTGTCTCCTCCGGGTCAGCATCTGGACGGTGACGGTGTAGAGCTGCTCCTCGGTGTAGACGCGGCGGGAGCGCCCCCTCGCGTGCGTCGCCGGTGGACGCTCGAGCCAGGCGAGGATGCGCACCGGGCCGTGATGGGCGAACGGGGCGAGCACCTCGGGCGGGCAGTGGCGCAGGTACCGGCGCACCAGCGGCCGGAAGATGCGCGAGAACTTCCGGCCGAGCCGGGAGTGGCGGCGCGACGGATCCAGCGTGCCGTCGAACGCCGGGCTCAGGTGGTACAGCTCGTGGAGCAGGGTCTCGATGCGCTGCTCGGGCCGACTGTCGCGGAAGAACAGCGGACGGAGGGTCACGCAGTAGAACATCCGCCGGCCATCCACCCGGACCACCGGCTTGCGCGCGCCGGAGTGGTCGCGGCTCTCTCCCCGGGCGAAGGCCAGCGGCTTGACCGAGCCCCGGGACCCTCGCCGGGCCTCGCCGGCCACCACCAGCACCCTGGCCGGAAGGAGGTGCGAGAACTCGGGCGCGCGCGCCGCGAGGTCGCGCATCAGCGCGCGGATGGCGCGGTTCAGATTGGGGGGCCTCGACGATGGGGGCACGCCGCGAGGTGGATGCTACAAGAAGTTCCCGCGTGACGGTGTTCCTCCTCGGTCAGGATCCTGAGGCCTTTCCGCCACCCGAGCGGGCCGACCGCTCGGGGCTCCTTGCCGTCGGGGGAGATCTCTCCCCCGCCCGGCTCCTCGCGGGGTACCGCCGCGGCATCTTCCCCTGGTACTCGGAGGGGCAGCCCATCCTCTGGCACTCGCCGGACCCCCGCTTCGTGCTGCTCCCCGGCAGGCTGCACGTGGCCCGGAGCCTGGAGAAGGTGCTGCGCCGCAGGACGTACGAGGTCCGCGCCGACTCCGCGTTCTCGGAGGTCCTCGAGGCCTGTGCCGCGGCGCCCCGCCCCGGACAGGAAGGGACCTGGATCACCACCGCGATGCACACCGCCTACCTGACGCTGCACCGGCTGGGGCACGCGCATTCCGTCGAGGCCTGGAAGGACGATGAGCTCGTCGGGGGGCTGTACGGGGTGGCGCTGGGCCGCGTCTTCTTCGGCGAGAGCATGTTCACCAGGGGCCCCGATGCCTCGAAGGCGGCGTTCGCCGTCCTGGCCCGGGCGCTCTTCGACGCCGGGTGCCTCCTCATCGACTGCCAGGTGGAGACCGAGCACCTGGCGCGCTTCGGGGCGATGGACATCCCCCGCCGCCGCTTCCTCCAGCTCCTCCGACCGGCGGTCCAGGCGGGGCCTCCGCTGCACGCGGTCTTCGCAGCGCTTGGCGCTTCGCGTTAGGAGGCAGAGAGTGGACGCGCGCCAGGAGACGCCTCGGCACCGGAGCACCCGCTGGGTGGTGGTGGGGGTGCTCGTCCTCGCCGCGGTCCTGGCCTTCGGCGTCCGCGGGCTCCTCGCCGCACGCGTGGTGCAGGCGCGGGCGGTGGCGATGATCCGCGCGGGAAACTTCGCGGGGGCGCTCGACGAGGCCGACCTCCGTCTCTCGCGGGATGCCGATGACCCTCACCTCCGGGAGGTGGCGGTGCTCGCGGCGCGCTCGCACGTCGCGCATCTGCTGGAGACCGGGACGCCGGTGGCTGACGCGGCGGCGTGGCTCGAGGAGCAGCTCACCCGCCGCCCCTACCTCCGCCCCGCACTCTCCGCACGCCTGGCCGAGCTACAGGCGGAGGCGAGGCGCACCGGCCGCCCGCCCGAAAAAAACTAGGAGGTTCCAGCCGATGGGGGGAATGATTGGCGCGGCCTCGGGGTTTCGGAGGCCGGGCTGCTGGATCTTCCCCCCGGTTCAGCGCCCGCCGGTCTGAGCCGTCGGCCTTCGGGCCGCGGCTCGCCGGTTTTTTTACCAGCCCGGGACCTCGCTGTCGCGCACGTGGCCCAGAGCCCGGCGCACCTTGTCCTCGAGCTTCGCCGGATCGAGGACGACCTTGCCGTCGTGCACCGCCAGGATCGCGTGCACCGGAACGGCCACGTCGCCGGCGTTCTCGATGTAGACGATGAGGACGGGATGCGGGCCGCTCCGCAGCTCGCGGACGGCGCCGACGGGGTCCGCGCCCTCGGCGGTGTACACCTGGTCCCCGAGGCGGATGGCGGCGTAGTCGGGCGTGGGCATGGTGGGGGAAGGTAGCACCCGAGCGAGCGGCGCAGATCCTTTCCCGGCGGGTCCCGTTCAAGGCGGACGATGCGTCCGCTCCAGCGCCTGCTCCCTCGCGACCCGCGAGACCTCCAGATCGCCTTCCTGGCCAGCTTCCTCGTCTTCGGGGTCGCCTTCCTGCGGCTCCCGATCGAGCTGTGGATGCCGCCGCTGCTCCTGGCCTCGACCTGTGCCGTCCAGTGGGCCTGCGAGCGGCTCCTCCGCCTCCCCTCCAGCGGGTTCCGCTCTCCCCTCATCACCGGGCTGGGCCTCTCGTTGCTCCTCCGCACCGACGCGGTGTGGGTGCCGCCGCTCGCGGCCACCGTCGCCATCGGGGCGAAGTACCTGATCCGGATCCGGGGCAAGCACGTCTTCAACCCCGGGATGCTGGGGCTCACCACCTGCATCCTCTTCAGCGGTCACGCCTGGTGCTCGCCGAGCCAGTGGGGCGAGGGGATGGCGCTCCTCGCCTGGTTCGCGGTGCTGGGGCTCGCGGTGGTGTCCCGGAGCTTCCGCACCGACGTGAGCCTCGCCTTCCTCGGCAGCTGGGTGCTGCTCAAGCTGGGACGGGTGCTGTGGCTCGGGCAGCGGCCCGCGGTGCTGGGGCATCAGCTGCTGGTGGGGAGCCTCATCCTCTTCACCTTCTTCATGATCTCCGATCCGAAGACCACGCCCGACCGGCGGAGCGTGCGCATCGGCTGGGGCATCGCGGTGGCGGTGCTGGCGTTCGTCCTCCAGCACCAGGCCTGGGTGATGAACGCGCCGGTCTGGTCCCTGCTGCTGCTCTCGCCGGCGGTGCCGCTCCTCGACCGGCTCTTCCCCGCCTCTCGCTTCACCTGGCCCTCGGGCCAGCCCTCACCCCAAGGAGTCGTCGCCGTGCCTGCCCCCGCCGTTCGCCGTGTGGCCCCGTTGCTGGTCCTTCCTCTGCTGGTGCTCCTGCACCCCGCGCCCGCGCTCGCCTTCTGCGGGTTCTACGTGGGGAAGGCGGACACCCAGCTATTCAACGACTCGTCGCAGGTCGCGCTGGTGCGAGACGGGAACCGCACCGTCCTGACGATGAGCAACGACTACCGCGGTCCCCTCACCGAGTTCGCGCTGGTGGTCCCGGTGCCTACCGTGCTGGAGCGCGAGCAGATCCACGTCGGTGACCGGAAGCTGCTCGAGCACCTCGACGCCTACTCGGCGCCGCGGCTGGTGGAGTACTTCGATCCCGACCCGTGCCAGCCGATCTACCCGATGTCCAAGGCCGCGAGCGCCCCTGCCGACGCCGTGGCAAGGCGCTCGGAGGCGGAGAAGAAGCGTGACGACGCGCTCGGAGTGCGCGTCGAGGCGAAGTACACGGTGGGCGAGTACGACATCCTGATCCTCGGGGCGAAGCAGTCCGAGGGGCTCGAGACCTGGCTTCGCGAGAATGGCTACCGCGTCCCCCCCAAGGCTGCCGCCGCGCTCCAGCCCTACATCCGCCAGGACATGAAGTTCTTCGTGGCCAAGGTGAACCTCGAGGCGCAGAAGGAGAGCGGGGTGCAGTACCTGCGACCGCTGCAGATTGCCTACGAGTCGAAGAAGTTCATGCTCCCCATCCGGCTGGGAATGGCCAACGCCGCCGGGCCACAGGACATGATCGTCTACGCGCTGACCCGTCGCGGGCGCGTGGAGTCGGTCAACTACCGCACCACCCGCATCCCCTCCGACGTGAACATCCCGGTGTTCGTGAAGAGCGACTTCGGGAAGTTCTACCAGGACGCCTTCGCCCGCTCGGTGGAGAAGGAGGACCGCCGGGCGGTCTTCACCGAGTACGTCTGGGACATGGGCTGGTGCGACCCCTGCGCCGCCCAGCCGCTCTCTCGCCAGGAGCTCCGGCAGCTCGGCGTGTTCTGGCTGGACGATCCCCGGTCCGACTCGCTGGGCCCGGCGTTTCGCCGCGGTCCTCCCGCGGGCGGACCGGTCAACGTGCTCCTCACCCGTCTCCACGTCCGCTACGACGGCGCTCACTTCCCCGAGGACCTGGTGTTCCAGGAGACGTCGGACCGGACCAACTTTCAGGCCCGTTACATCCTCCAGCATCCGTACCCGGGGACCTCGGACTGCAGCGCCATGGACGACTATCGCGAGCGGGTGCGTGACCGCCGGGTCAAGGAGGCCGAGACCCTGGCCTCGATCACCGGGTGGTCGATGCAGGACATCAAGAAGAAGATGGGGCCCGACGGCGAGGACGTGAGG
>DASROG010000130.1:0-8097 GCA_035646995.1 Myxococcaceae bacterium | reverse complement strand
GGAAATGGTTGGCAAGCTCAGGGATATCGTCGAGCCGCTCGCGCAATGGCGGCAGGCGAATCGGCACGACGTTGAGTCGATAGAAGAGGTCCTCGCGGAACAAGCCCTGCTGGATCAGGCGGCGCAGATCGCGGTGGGTGGCCGCAACAATGCGCACATTGGCCTTGATCGGCGTGCGACCGCCGACCGTCATGTATTCGCCTTCCTGCAGCACGCGCAGCAGCCGGGTCTGGGCGTCCATCGGCATGTCGCCGATCTCGTCGAGGAACAGGGTGCCGCCCTCTGCTGCCGCGAGGTGGCCCAGCCGGCGCAGCTGCGCCCCGGTGAAGGCCCCCTTCTCGTGGCCGAAGAGCTCGGACTCCAGCAGCGCCTCGGGGAGGGCGGCGCAGTGGACCTCCACCAGCGGGCCGGAGGAGACCGCGCTCGCGTAGTGGATGCGGCGGGCGATCTGGCTCTTCCCGGTCCCGCTCTCGCCCATCAGCAGCACGGTGGTCGCGGTCGGTGCCACCCGCATCGCCGCATCGAGGGTGGTGCGCATCGCCGCGCTCTCGGCGACGAGGTGCGGGGTGAGCCGCTCGACGAGGGCCGACGACCGGCGGCGCATCAGACGCTGCTCGCAGAGCCGCCTCACCCGGACCCGGAGCTCCGCCATGGAGAACGGCTTGGTCAGGTAGTCCGCAGCGCCCCGCTTCATTGCCTCGACGGCGTTCTCGGTGCTCCCGTGGCCGGTCATGAGGATCACGTCCGGAGCGTCCACCTGCTGGACTGCCGCGGCAAGCACTTGAAGTCCGTCCACCTCGGGCATCCGGAGGTCGGTGACCACCACGTCCATCGCGAAGTTGGACATCGCGGTGAGCGCCTGCTTCCCGCCTCCGACCCGCTGGACGTGGTGTCCGTCCAGCTCCAGCATCTCGGCAACGAGCTTTCCCAGCTTCGGCTCGTCGTCCACCACCAGGATGTCACCCATCAGCGGGCCTCCTCTGTGCGCGGCAGCTCGATTCGGAAGGTCGCGCCCGGCTTCGCGGGCAGGAGCGCCAGGCTGCCTCCATGGCGCTCCACGATGCGTCTGCTCACTGCCAGCCCGAGGCCGTTGCCGTCCTCCCGGGTGGTGGCGAAGGGCTCGAAGAGCCGCGGGAGGAGCGTCTCGGGGATGCCCGGCCCGTCGTCGGCCACGTCGAGCCGGATCCTCCCTGCCTCCGACACCGCCCGGAACCGGACCCGCTTCGCGCCGGCGCGGGCCGCGTTCGCCACCAGGTTCAGCAGCACCTGCCGGAGCCTCCCCGCGTCTCCCTGGATGTGCAGTCCCCACGGCGACTCGACGTCGATGGCCAGCCCGGTCGCGGCCCTACCGGCGCGGGCGGCATCGTCGAGGAACGAGGCGAGATCGAGATCCACCCCGGCCAGGGGCCGGTCGCTGGAGAGGTCCAGGAAGTCGTCGGTCAGCCTCCGGAGCCGGGCCACCTCTCCGAGGATGTCCTCGAGCGCGTCGGTGTCGCGCTTGCTCAACCGGTCCCGCCCGCGCTCCCGCATCAGCTCCACCGTGCCCCGGATGACACCCAGCGGGTTCCGTACCTCGTGGGCCACCGTGGCTGCCAGCTGCGCCAGGGCGGCTCCGCGGGCCGCCCGGGTGGCGAGCTCGCGCTGCCGTCGCTCGGCGGCTGCCCAGCCCGAAGCCACCAGGGCGGTCAGGAGCGCGGCGCACGCCGACAGCAGCCAGCCCAGGTGCAGCGCACGGTCGAGGTCCGCCTGTCGTGCGGCGTACGCCTCGCCTCCCTCCAGCACCAGGACCTGGTCCACCGCGCCCGCGTGACGGACGGGGAGGTAGGCTGACGCCACCCGCGCCTCGCCGATGGCCCACCCCAGCGACAGGCTGGGCTCGCCGGCGAGTGCTCGCCGCACCCGCGCCGCATCCAGCCGCAGGAGGTCCATCGGCCGATCCGCCGCGCCCGCGGGGTCGAGCACCACCCGCTGCCGCGCGTCGAGGAGGAACGCGCCCTCGAGCCCATTCGCCTCCACCACCGAACGCAGCCAGGGAGCGTCCGGGGCGAAGCCCGGCTGCTCCAGCGTCCGGGCGGCGGTGGCTCCCGCGCCACGGAGCCGCTCCTCGGTGGCCCGCTGCAGAGCGCTCGAGGCCGCGCGGTGGAGGCTGAGCGTGGCCAGCCCCGCGCCGGCCAGGCCGAGCACCGCCAGCACCAGCGGGAGCAGGACCCGTCGCATCAGAGCACTGCCCCCGTCCAGGCCAGGCTTCCGATGAAGATCCACTCGGTCGCGTTGAGGTCCGGGATGTTGGAGTCCGTGCGGAGCAGCCGCACCGTTCCGCGCACCGACCACTGCGCGCCGAGTCCGAGCTCGACCCAGGTGGTGGCGAAGTAGCGGGTGTCCCCCCGGGTGGTTCCGGCGTACGCCGGGTCCGGAGCGAGATAGCGACGCCAGGCCAGGGCCCCGCGCGCCCCGAGCGTCCACGGGCCGCGTCCCCACACCAGCTCGAGCAGGGGACCGTGCTCGAGGTACGAGAGGTTCTGGACCCGCGCCGCGTCCCAGGTCCCGGCATATCCGGCGGTGATGCGGACGCCCCCACCCGGGAGGAGGCCGGCGTCCAGCTCCAGCACCTGCCTTACCCCGGAGAGGTCCGAGAGCTCGTCCCACCGGTAGGTCTCGAAGTGTGCGGCGTAGGCGAAGCCCCACAGCGCGATGCCGGTCAGCAGTGAGCCGCCCAGAAAGGCCCGGTGGTCGGCCAGGTACCCGCGCCAGTCAACCGCCTGGTAGCTGTAGGCGTACTCGCCGGTGAGGCTGCCGGTGGGCCCGAGCAGGCGGAAGCCCAGCGCCGCCGCGCCGCCGATGAGATCGAGCTGGTCCAGGGTGAACTGCTTGGAGAGCTGTCCCTCCACCCGGAGGTAGGGCCCGGGGGTGCCCCACGGGCGGACGAGGCCCATCAGCGTCAGCCCGGCGCTCCCGTCCGGGCCCGGGAGGGTCAGGGGCGCGCCGTCCGGGCGGAGCGCCACGTTGGTGTCGTACACCAGCTCGGTCGCCACCGAGAGGACCAGGTGGCCCTCCTGCTGGGCCATGCGCGCGAGCTGGCGCGCGGCGTCCTCCAGGCCGATCGCCCGACCGGCCTGATCGAAGAGCCGGCTGGCCCGGTCGCCGTCACCCCGCCGCAGCGCGGTCGCTCCGAGGAAGAACGAGGCCGATTCGGCGAGCGCCGGGTCGGAGCGTGCGGACTCGAGGAGCGGGATGGCGGCCGCGTCCTCTCCGAGCTGGTAGCGGGCGATGCCCTCCAGCAGATCGACCGCGCGGTCGTTTCCGCGACCTCGCGCACCGGTCAGGGCTCGCAGAGCGCGCCGGGGGTCACCCGCCTCGAGCGCGTCCGCGCCAGCCTGCAGCGGGTCCGTGGTCGGCGCGCAGACTGCCTCGAGGCCGCGCAGCGCCTCGACCGATCCCGGCGCCCGGGTCAGCGCCGCCCGGTACGCCTCGCGCGCCGCGCCCAGGTTTCCGCGCGCTCGCTCGGCATCCCCCACGCGAACGTACACCTCCGCCTCGCGAGGGTCCCCCTGGCCCGCTGGAATCGGCGCGGTGCAGGGATCCGCCGCGGCGAGCACGAGGAGGAGCGCCGCGGTCATCGTCTCCCCCTCGGCGCGGGCGCCGCCAGACGTCCGGCGAGGGCGGTCGCCTCGGCCTGACGGTGGCGAGTGGGAGACCGGACGGCGAGCCCCCCCGCCTCCTCGGCGAGGGCAAACGCCAGCGCCGGTCGCGACCCGGCCAGCTCGGTGGCGCGGGCCAGGAGCCGATCGATCGCCGGATCGAGCTGCGCGGGCTGGAGCGCGTCGCGGATCGCCGCGCGGAGCGCCTTCAGCTGCGGGACCAGCCTCGGGCCGGCGCGGGAGGTGGCCGACTCGAGCCACCGGTCCGCGCAGAGGAGGAGCCCCGCGGCGTAGCAGGCCTGAGCGCGGTACACCTCGAGGAGCGCGTCGGTCGCGGCTCGGTTGCTTCGCTCGGCGAGGACGAAGGCCTCGACCGCGTCGTCGGGGCGCCCGAGCTTCAGGAGCGAGGCCGCGGTGTACCAGGAGGCCTCGGCGGAGCCCAGCGCCTCGGCCACCCGGAACTCCACCAGCGCCTTGTCGTACGCCTCGGCGCGGAAGGCCTCCGCCCCGGCGACGAGGTGCGGCTCCGATGCAGAAACGGCCGGCTCCGCCGCGAGCAGCAGCGCGAGCACCACCAGACTGGGGGAGCTCACGCGCTGCTGCTCCCCCGGGCGAACGCCTCAACCCCCCACGTTTCTAGGGCTTGCCGCCGCCCTTTCCGGGAGGAGGCCCGTGCGGGTTCCCGTGGCTCGCGCCGTCGCCACCGGTGGCCCGGGCCTCGGCCGCGCGGGCCTGCCCAGCGGCGTTCCGCGCCGACTCGCTCGGATCGCTGGACCGCCCCTTGCCGTTCGCCACGTCCTGGGCTGCCCGGTTCGCCGCCGCGGCCTGCGCCGCCCGCGTCGCCGCCGAGGTCGATTCCCGAGCCGCGGCAGCCGCAGGGGCCGGAAGGGAGGGCGGAAGCACCGGCCGCTGCAGCGACGGAGGCTCGGTCGGCAGCGTCAGCCTCGCCTCCAGCGCCTCGTGCAGCAACGCACGGGTGCGTGGCGCGAGCTCCTCCGCGCCGGCCGCCGGGGCCAGCGTCAGCACGAGCATGAGCGCGCAGCGCTTCATCCTGGAGCGTTCCTACAGCAACCGTCGTGCCGCCCACCATCGCCTCACGAGCTCTCTCGATCTGCGGGCCGGGGCCGTCCGATCCGGGACAGCCACTGCACCAAACGGTACACCGCGACCCCTGTCCCACTCTCCACGCTGCTGGCGGGGAATGGCCGTGAGTCCCGGACACTTGCGCACACGTTTCCCTGTGAAAACCCATGGGTCCGGCGCGCGCCGGGGCCGAATTCCGGGGTTGCAGTGGGGCTGGCAAGCCGACTGCACACGGTGCGGCGCGCAAACGGCCCGGTGGTCGGCGGGCCCATCACGGGAGTCCAGGTTGCGAATGTCTTCTCGTCTCCTTCGTTCGTTCCTCGCCACGGGCGCGGTCGCCCTGGCGGGCTGTGGCGCCTCCGGCGGCAACGGCACGCTCGCCGTCGCGCTGACCGACGCCCCGTCACCCGACGTCAAGGGCATCGTAGTCACCATCGACACGGTGACAGCTCACTCCGAGCAGGCCGGCTGGGTGACGGTCGCCCACGGGCCGATCACCGTCGACCTGCTCACGCTGCAGGACGTGTCGATGAAGCTCGGCGAGGTGTCGCTGCCCGCGGGCACCGTCAACGAGATCCGCCTGATCCTCGCCGACGAGGGTCCCCAGTACGTGGTGCTCACCAACGACAGCCACGCTCCGCTCAAGACGCCGAGCGGCGCCGAGTCGGGGGTGAAGCTCAAGGGCAAGTTCGAGGTGAGCGCGTGCGTCAAGCACACCGTCACCCTCGACTTCGATGGCAAGAACTCCATCGCCTTCCACGAGACCGGAGGCCCGAACCCGGAGTGGATCCTCCGTCCGGTCGTCCACGTGAAGGCCGAGGCCGACGAGGCCCAGAGCTGCTCCGCGGACGGCGGCACACCGGACTCGGGCACTCCTGATTCCGGAACTCCCCCCATCGGGGACAATCCGCCCGTGTTTCCCGACGCCGGCACGGGAAGCCCGGACGGTGGCTTCAGCTGCGATCCGAGCGATCCGAGCTGCCCCCCGATTCCGACGTAGCCCGTCCGGTCCAGACTCACCCCCTTTGAACCGGACAAGGCCCCCGGGACCCTTTCCCCCGGGGGCCTCTTTTTTTTCAGCTGCCGCCGCGGGCCTTGATCAGCGCCCTGGCCAGCTCCAGCACCTCGACCGGCACGGCCAGGACGACGGTATTCGACGGCGAGGGGCCGAGGCCGTCGAGGGTCTGCAGCGTCCGCAGCTGCATCGCTCCGGGGCTGGCGGCCATGGTCGCAGCGGCGGCGGCGAGGTTGAGCGCGGCGTCCCGATCACCCTCGGCCTTGGTGATGGTGGCCCGCTTCTCACGCTCGGCGGAGGCCTGGCGGGACATCATCCGCTTGAGGTCCTCCGGCATGTCGATGTCGAGCAGCCGGATGGAGTCGATGTGCGTGCCCCACATCGCGGCACGGCTCTCGACCACCGAGGCAATCCTGGACTGGATCTGGTCGCGCTCGCTGAGCAGCTCGTCGAGGGTCATGCTCCCGATGACATCACGGAGCGCGGCCTGGGCGTACTGCGAGACCGCGAAGCGGTAGTCCTGCACGGTGATGACCGCCCGCTCCGGGTCATGGACCCGGAAGAAGATCACCCCGTCCACCCGCACCGGGACGTTGTCCCGGGTGATGACCTGCTGGTGAGGGATGTCGAGGGTGAGGAGGCGCGTGTCGACGAAGCGCACCGTGTCCATCACCGGGAAGACCAGCATCACTCCGGGTCCCTTGAGGCCGTGGAACTTGCCGAGGCGCAGCACCACCCCGCGCTCCCACTGCGCCGCGATTCGCACCACGTGGCTCAGGTAGAGCGCGATGAAGAACGAGACGATGACCCCCAGGGGGAAGGTGATGCCGGCTCCGGGAAGGCCGCCCGCGCCGAGCCCGAGCAGCACGGAGAGGAGGCTGCCCCCCGCCCAGAGCACCAGGAGGATGACCAGCCGGAGTCCGCGCCCGAGCGAGACGTGCTCGACGGATGGACGGGCGAACTGGCGGGGCGACATCGCCTGCTGACCCTCCCGAGCGTTCTCCTGGGCCTGCTCGATGGCGGCACGGACCTGCTGCACGTTGATGGGCATGGCTCACCCCGTGCGGGCGAGCGTGCCCGCGGTGCGCTGAAGCAGCGTCGCGAGCGAGGTTTCCACGAACGTGAGGTCGCGGTCGATGCCGATCACGCCGTCCTGCGGAACCTCGTGCCAGACGTCGGGGCCCTGCAGCTCCTCGCTGGCCACCTCGAGGGCGAAGATGGGCGCGCCGGAGGCGGGGCGCTCGCGGAGGGGGACGCCCTCGGCGGTCTCGGCGGCGAAGAAGAGGCTCCGGTCGCGACGGGTGGCAGCTAACAGATCCCCCTCGGTCACGAGGAAGTTCATCGCCGAGGGCTTGCCGTTGCCCACGTCGACGTCGGTGATGCGGGACACCTCGTCCATCACCGTCGCCAGCGCCCACTGCACGTCCCGGAGCGACGGCTGACCGGTGGGGTCGGCCCGCGAGGCGAGCCGGGTCAGGAACAGCGCGAAGCAGCGCTCGGAGTCCGTCTCGCCGCGGAAGGTGCGGTACGCGGGGGCGATGAGCTCCTCGATTGCAGCGCGGTGCCGGTCGAAGGCGTGCAGCGTGCCGTTGTGCGCGAAGGCCCACCGGCCGTGGGTGAAGGGATGGGCGTTGTCCAGCTTCACCGAGCCCACCGACGCCAGCCGGAGGTGAGCCAGCACGGTGCGCGCCTGGACGGCGCTGCTCACCCGCTCGAACTCGGGGTCGAGGTGGGCGGCGCCGAGGCCGCGGGCGACCTGCGGGAACCCCCCGTCCTGCCAGGAGGCGATGCCCCAGCCGTCGGGATGCTCGAGTGATTGCCGGCGGAGCGAGTTGCGCTCCAGCACCAGCGCGTCATGCACTCGCTCTGACGCAGCTGACCGGAACCCGAAGAGACGACACATGCTCCCCACGCTTCATATCCGAGCGTCGTCACGTTCGCAGCGGGGCGATGTCCACCCACTGCAGGAATGACGGATGCTGGAAATGGAGGCGCCGGGTCGGCGTTCCCCGGTCATGGGTGTTCTGCCCTCCGGTGGTCGGAGGCAGAGCGGGAAAGCCCTGTTCCGGCCCCGGGTCTCAAGGGAGGCCCGGGGTGGAACTTTCCTTCAGCAGCGCGCGTTGTCCTCCGACCGGAGGACGACCCGTCCCGCGCGGACCACCGCCTGGACATGGCTGATGCCCACGTGGGCCACCAGGTGGTCGACGTCCGGCGCACCGAGAACCACCACGTCCGCCGGGCCTCCCACCCGCAGCCTGCCGAGCGAGGTGTCCCCGAGTGCCTCGCCCCCTCGCCGGGTGAGGCCGAGGAGGGCCTCGGCCGGGGTGAGACCGTTGTGGAGGCAGGCCAGGGACATCGCCA
>DASROG010000129.1:0-3091 GCA_035646995.1 Myxococcaceae bacterium | reverse complement strand
CACCACCAGCCCCACCGTCGTTACCCGCCACGCCACCGCCGTCACCCTCGCCTCCGTCCTACCCGTGCGACCCGGGTCTCACGGACCCAAACGCAAACAAGCTAGGACCGCGGTCCCGACGCGAGAAGGCCGCTCGTCGGGTCGCAACGTGCGTCAGCGGACGCTCGGCGTGGCCTTCTGGGCGGGACAGCCGTCCTTCAGCGTCGCCCGCTCGAAGCCGATCTCGTCCGACCACCATTCTCCATCCACACGCCACCGCTCGTCGGCCGGCCCACCAGTGGGCAGTGGCGGAAGGGGCCGCGAGGCGAGGAGCTTGCGCTGGTCCACGTCGGCGTCGAGGAGCTCCTTCTCCCCCCGCGTCATCTCGAAGCGCAGCACGTCCGCCTGCTCGAGGAGGTCCCGGAGCGAGGTCGAGACGTCCGCGAGCCGCGCCTGGATGGCCTGCGCCGTGGCCTGCTCGGCCTCGGCCCGGACCCGGTCGAGCTGCTCCACCGCGGGGCCGCCGGGGCCCGCCGACAGGAGGTGCGCCCGCTCGGCGTCGAGGGTCCGGAGGAGCCGGAGCCCGGCCGCGATGCGGGGCTCGGCCTGGAGCGACGCCCCCAGGTCCGGGCCGAGCGTGTCGCGCTGCGCGGGATCGGCGAGCAGCGCCACCTCCTCGGCCGAGGAGGAGCGGCGGTCGACCAGCGCGCGCAGGCGCTCCGAGAGAGGCCGGTAGGCGCCGGTGAAGCCGTCGAGGACGCTCCGGGTCTCCGGATAGAGGCAGGCGTGGAAGAGCACCGTGGCTTCCAGGATGCGCGCCTCGGGAAGGAAGGAGCCGTGGAGCTGTGGGGCGCGCGTGGCGTGCACGGTGCCGAGCGCGCCGCCGTCGTCCCCGGCGCGGAACCGGGGGTAGCCGCGCTCGAACAGCGACTCGGCCCAGATCCGGCTCTCGCGCGGCACCCGGTCGTACGCTGCCGCAGAGGCCGCGTCCTGCCGCAAGCCATAGAGGATGCGGGCGATGGCCAGCTGGGCGAGGGCGCGGGTCTCCAGGCCCTCGGTTCCACCTCCCGTGTACCCGAGCACCGCCTGGAGCTCGTCCAGCGCCGCCTGTGGCCGGGGGCCGTCGCGGCGGCGAGGATCGGACAGGACGATGCCCAGCGCGTACCGCGCACGGGGAGCCAGGGGAGACCCCGCGGGAATCCGGCGGAGCAGGAACTCGGCCTCCTCCAGCGCCCCGGTCCGCTGGGCCTCGAGCCCCCGGAGCAGGAGCGCGCGCTCCTGCGCCCCGGCGGAGGTGGGAAGGGCATCTGGATGAGCGGCGAGGAACGCGGGGACGAGGAGCTGCTCGTCGAGACGCTCCTGCGCGGCGAGCAGCGCGTCCACCGCTGGCCCCCGCGCCGGCCCCGGAGCGGCAGCCGCGGCGCGCAGGGGCCCGAGAGACGTCGCGTCCAGCCGCGCGGCCTGGAGCGCCTGGCCCAGGGAGAGCGCGTCGGACGGGTTGCCGGCCGGGGCGCGGGCCGCCGCGAGCAGCTCGGGCGTGGGCCCTCCCTTCGCGCAGGCCAGCGCGCCGAGCGCCACGGCGAGCACGCTGGGCCTCACAGCTGCACCCCGAAGCCCAGGTACACGCCCACCACGTGGAGGGTGTCGCTGCCGCCCTCGTTCACCTTCGCCTGCGCGACGCCCACGTCGTTGCTCCGGTCGTAGCCGCCGCCGGTGGTCCCCTGGAACTTGCCCACGTTGCACTGCGCGCTCACCCCGGTGCCGGTGATGCCGCCCGAGGTGCGCTGGTCGTTGAGGACCTGGAGGTCGGCCGAGTCGCATCCATTGATGCGGCTCACGCTGCCCCAATGGATGAGGTCCTGCACCTCGAGCCGCACCGTCCACCGGTCGCCGAACTGCATCCGGAACCCCGCGCCGCCGGTGGCCACCATCCGCAAGCCCGTGCTGCCGTAGGTGGCCGGCCCGAACGAGTCGGCGGTCTTGAGCTCGATCTCCGTGCCGCCCACCCCCGCGCCGGCGAAGAGCACCAGTCCGTAGCGCACGGTCCCGCCGAAGGCCGCGAACTTGCCACGCACCGGCGACCACTCCGGGGCAGCGACCGCGCCCCACTGCAGCATCACCGAGCTCGGGGCGGCGGCGTCCTGGCGCACGCGGCTCAGCAGCTCGCTGGAGAAGCGGGACCGCGCGGCGTGCCACACCCAGAACGGCTGCAGCCGCAGCCCGAGCCACTCGGTGGCGTGGAAGGTGTACGTGAAGCTGCTGAGCCAGTGGGTGGTGAAGGTCGACCCGACCTGGGGCACGAAGGGCTGGAGCGTCAGCTCGTGCCGGAGCGCATCCGGAAACGGCTTGGGCTCGAGCACCCGGAACTGCACGTTGGGGCTCGCCGCGAGCGGATCCGGCGCGGGCGTGGGCTCCGGACTGGCGCCGAGCGCGGTGACGAGGACGATGGCTCCGAGGACGGACATGGGCTGAGGGCCTCAAAAGATGAAGGCGTACCCGAGCTGAACGAGCACGGTGTTGGTGAAGCCCGGGCTCGGCGCCCGCTGGCCGCCGACGTTCCCCGCCTCGGCCGAGGCACGGTCCACCCCGAGCAGGTACTCGTCCTTCCAGACGATGTTGCGGAGCTCGAGCACCACCGCTCCGTGCACGCCGGTGAAGAGGCGGAAGCCGAGCGCGGCCGAGACGGCCGGCGCCACCCGGCTCTCGGTCAGCCAGTCGCCGCACGTCCCCTCCTCGCGCGAGGTGACGTTCCGGCAGATGACCACCGAGGTGCGGTCGAGCCACGCTGCGCCGCCGCCCAGCCAGAGGTAGCCCTGGAAGCGGATGGGCAGGTCCGAGCCGAGATTGAACTTCCCGTAGATCGGCGCGAGCCGCACGCCCGCGAGCACCATGGCCTTGAGCTGCCAGAGGTCGGACAGGTCGTCCACGGTGCCCACCGGCGGTGTCTGGAGCAGATGCTGGCCGATCCGGTCGGCGAGCGCGGTGTGGCCGGACAGGGCGCCAGTGACCGAGGCGTCCAGCCCGAGCCACTCGTTGAAGTCCCAGCCGGCACGCACCTCGAGGGTGCCGGTGCGGGTCAGGGTATCGAAGACGCTGATGCCCACCGTCGCGG
>DASROG010000128.1:0-8391 GCA_035646995.1 Myxococcaceae bacterium | reverse complement strand
GAGGCTGCCTCCGGGGCGAGGGGGTCGTGGGCTCAGGACGCAATAGCAATTTCGATGACACAGCGTGCGAGTCGGGAAGCTGGATCCACTGGATTCCGCGTTGCTCGATCACTCGCAGTTGCTGTCCGGATGCTATTGCGTCGTGAGCTCGAGACCCCCTCGGGGGTCGGAGCCCGGACCCCGACGCGGGGGCGAGCGGCGGAAGGGTGGCCACGCGAGGGCATCCCCGCCGGGCTGAAGCCGGGATTCGGCGTCCGTGAACCCGAGCTCCCGTCGATCTCGGGGCTCGGCTGACCGGAGCGCTCGAGCTTCGCGCAGGCCGCTGCGGTATGCGGGGCCGCTCACCGTACGAGGAGCACGCGTCCGACACGGGCCGCCTCTCCCGCCTCGAACGGAAACGACCCGCTTGTGTTCCGAGGCTCCTCCCGATGACCGGCGACCGGGCCTCCGCTCAGGACTCGAGCCGGGCGTCGACGGGCACCCGGACCCGCAGCCGCGCGGGGAGGACGGCCAGGTCGACCGGCGTCTCGCCGACCAGCTCTCCGTCGGCGACCAGCGAGCGCACGGGCGCGGTCACCACGCGGACCCGCTCGCCGCCGAAGGACCAGACGCCGGGGTGCTCGACGTGCGTCCCGGCGCGGGTCCGGCGGCCCACACTCGCGAGCTCGAGCAGGTTGCGGAGGCGGTCGCGGTGCCGCGCGACGACGACGTACCCGTGAAGCGTCCGGTCGGTTGCGCTCGCCTCCGGGTCGATGAGACGGCCGCCACCCTGGTAGCGGGCATTCCCCACCACCAGCTGGAGCGCGCGCACGGACTTCCGCGTCCCGTCCACCTCCACCTCCGCCTCGAAAGGACGGAACCGGGCCGCCGCGCGGATCGAGGCCACCGGGTAGGCCGCGGGCCCGAGGACCCGCTTGCTGGCCGGGGTCAGGCGTCGGGTGAGCTCGGCGGTGATGCCCACGCTCACCGCGTTCAGGAAGGGCCGTCCGTTCAACACCCCGAGGTCCACGGTGGCGGTCCGGCCGCCGGACACCACATGACAGGCATGCACGATGTCCAGGGGGATTCCGAGGCTCCGGGCGAAGTCGTTCCCGGTCCCGAGCGGCACGATGCCCAGCGTCGCTCCGGCCGACACGAGCCGCGGCACCAGCGCATGAAGCGTGCCGTCGCCGCCGCCGAGCACCACCAGCCGGACGCCGGCGGCCAGGGCCCGGTCGAGCACCTCGAGGAGCGGCTCGCTCCGGGCCCCCAGCGCGCACTCCACCAGCGTCACCCCGGCCGCCTCGAGCGTGGCGCGGGCGAGCGCGAACGCCCGCTTCCCGGCGCGGGCCCGCGCGTTCACCAGCAGCGCTGCTCGGAGTGGCTCGGGCATGAGCCGGCGGTCATGCCCTGCAAGGACAGGACGGCGCGCGACCATCGGCCGGGCGCCGTCCGCTCCTATCCTGCGCTGAACGTTCCCTGGGCCGGCCGGGGGAGGGACCCCGGTTCAGCTCTGGGTGGCGCCGCACTGGGCGCGGAAGTCGTGCAGCTTGCCCTGCGACGGCTGGAGCTTCAGCGGGCCCTGGTCGTCGGAGACGAAGGCCATCTGCGAGCCGTCCTGGCACTTGAGGTCGGTGCCGGGCTGCACCTTCACGCTGACGTCCTTGTCCGAGGGCAGGTTGTCGATCTGGTAGGAGCAGCGGCCCTTGCTCGGGCGGATCGCCGAGCGGCCCACCTGGGTGTCTCCCACGGTGGCCACCACCGCGAGGTTCTTGCAGACGTCGGGGTTGCCGGCGGCCTCGGGAACGGCGATCACGCCGTTCACGGAGCTGTTGTAGGTGTACTCCAGCCGCGGATCGACACCGGAGCTGGAGGTGGCGCAGGCGACGGCGCCGAGGAACGCGAGTGCTGCGATGACTGGCTTCACGGTATCTCCCAAGAGAAAGTGATCGCGGACGAGTCCACGCAACGTGGCCCCTTCCGGCTGCCGGTACGGACCTGGCGAGCCATCGATTGCGTCCCAGGATCGGACGTGACAACCACAGTGTCGCGTGCGAAGCAGCGGCACAGTGCTCACTGCGCGGCCGACACCGCTCGCTGCACGCGTTGCTCCTTTGTGCAGTGAACGGGCTGATGCAAGCAAGGAGCGCAGGTGATCCACGCCTGGCGGTGGGTTCGGGTGCTCCTGGTGCTGCAGCTGGCCCGCCTGGCGGTGGGCTCGCTCTTCGAGCTCGTGCCTCAGGAGGCGTACTACGTCTTCTACGCGCGTCATCCGGCACTCTCGTACTTCGATCACCCCGGGATGCTCGCCTGGGCTCTGGCGTTGCCGGCGACGCTCCGGCCCCCGCCGCCGGTCCTGGTCCGCCTGGTCCCGTTCCTCTTCGCGGCGGTGACGCTCGTGGGCCTGGTGCGCCTCGCGCGTCGCCTGGTCCCGGGAGCGCCGGGGCGGGCGGTGCTCCTCCTCGCGACCACCGGAGCGTTCAGCATCCTGAGCGTCATCGCGCTCCCCGACGGGCCGCTCGTCGCTGCCTGGACGTGGACCCTCTGCTTCCTGGCCGATGCCCTCCTGGACGATCGCCGTGCAGCATGGCTCCCCGCCGGTCTCTGCGCCGGGCTCGCCTTCGACTCCAAGTACAGCGCCGTCCTCCTCCTGCTGGGGGCGGGCCTGCTGCTGTTCGCGTTGCCCCGCGGTCGCCGGCAGCTCGGCTCTCCATGGCCGTGGCTGGGCCTGGTCGTGATGGGGCTGGTCAGCGCGCCGGTGTGGATCTGGAACGTGCAGCACGGCTGGGCGTCCTTCCTCTTCCAGACCGCGGGCCGGGTGGAGCACGCCCGCGGGCTCTCGCTCTGGAACCTGCTCGGGCTGGTGGGCTCGCAGCTGGTGCTGGTGCTTCCGCCGCTGCTCTGGGTGTGGGGGCGAGAGGCGGTGCGCGCGGCGCCCCGGTTGCTGCGCGGAGAGCTCCCGCCCGAGGAGTTGTTCCTGGCCGCCTTCTCCCTCGTCCCCGCCGTGGCCCTGCTGGTGGTCAGCCTCGGCGCGGTGGTGAAGCCCAACTGGCCCTTCCCGTTGTGGGTGGCCGGCGCGCTCTGGGCAGCGCGGCGCTCCGGCCTCTCGCTGCTCCGCTGGAACGTCCTGGCCTCCGCGGTGCTACACGCCCTGGTGCTGGTGGAGCTGTTCGCCTATCCGGTCCGGCTCGGGGACGACACCTGGGTGGGCTGGCGCTCGCTGCGCGAACAGACCAGGGCCCGGCTCGCTCCCGGGGAGTTCGCCTTCTCCGCGGACGACTACAAGACCACCGCCGAGCTGTTGCTCGACGGGACGGTGGAGGCCTACGGACGCAACCTGCTCGGGCAGCCCGCGCTCCAGCTCGACTTCGTCGGGCTCGACGTCCGTGCGCTCGCCGGCCGCACCGGGCTGTTCCTCGACTCGGACCCGGGCCGGTTCGACGACGCGCCCTCGGGACCGCCGCCCGCGGCGCTCCTGCCGCGCTGCACTCGGGTGGTGGAGGCGCCGGCGCTCCTGGTGCGCCGGGGGGAGCGCATCGTCCGCCGCTTCGGGGCCTGGCGGTGCGTGGACTACCGGCCGCCCTGAGCGCCGCGGTCTAGAGCCACGAGTCGAAGAGGTTGTTGAGCGACTCGGCCAGGCCGGGGTGGGGGAAGACGGCGTCCTTCAGCACCGGCCACGTCAGGTTGCCGAGCATCGCGGTGTGCACCACCGTCGCCAGCTCTCCGCCTTCGAACCCCAGGGCTGCGAAGCCGAGGATGCGCTCGGTCCGGGTGTCCACCACCGC
Source organism: Myxococcaceae bacterium (assembly GCA_035646995.1). Lineage (GTDB taxonomy): Bacteria > Myxococcota > Myxococcia > Myxococcales > Myxococcaceae > RPRB01. The sequence goes on along the minus strand of DASROG010000128.1, from coordinate 4,627 downwards.
CCGGAGCACGCCCCGCGTCTCGCCGGACTCGATGGCCCGTGCCACGGAGCTCATCGGCATCCGGGCCACGCGGATCGGCAGGCCCCTCGCGCGAGCCTCGGCCTCGGTCAGGCCCACCCGTCCGAGCTGGGGATCGGTGAACAGGGTGTAGGGCACCAGCCGTCCCACCGGCGAGCGCGGGGGCCCGTCCAGCAGCTCGGCGCGGAGCACCCGGTAGTCGTCGTACGAGACGTGGGTGAACTGCGGGGCTCCGGTGACGTCGCCGGTGGCGTACACCCCCTCGGCAGAGGTCCGGAGCCGCTCGTCCACCCGGATGAAGCCGTGCGCATCCAGGGCCACCCCGCCGGCGGCACAGTCCAGCGCGTCGGTGTTCGGCGTTCTCCCCACCGCGACCAGGAGGTGCGTTCCCTCGAGCGCCGTCCCGTCGGCGAGCTCGAGCCGCACGCCGCCACTCGCCGGGCTCACCCGGGTCGGCCGAGCGCCGAGATGGACGCGGATGCCCTCGGCACGCAGGAGCTCCGCGAGCGCATCGGAGATCTCCTCGTCCTCCCGGGAGGCGAGCCTCGGCGCGGACTCGACGATGCTCACCTCGGCGCCGAGCCGCCGGAAGACCTGCCCCAGCTCGAGCGCGATGTAGCCCCCGCCGAGCACCAGGAGCCGCTCGGGGAACGGGCCCAGGGTGAGGATGGATGACGAGTCGAGCGCGGGTACCGAGTCCAGGCCCGGCAGCTCGGGCCGGCGCGGGCGGCCTCCGGTGTTGAGCGCCACCACCGGCGCCTCGTGCTCCTCGACGGTGCCTTCCGGGCCGGTGACTCGCAACCGGCGCGGGCCCACGAACCGCGCCTCGCCCCGGAGAAGCGTGACGCCCGCTTCCCGCAACCGGCGCTCGCCGCCCGCCCGGAACTGGTGGACCACACCCTGCTCGCGGTCACGGACCGCCGCCCAGCGCGTCCGCGGCGGGGAAACCTCGATGCCATACTCCGCAGCCCGCGCGGTCAGTGCCGCCACCCGCGCGCTCGCCACCAGCGTCTTGGTCGGGGTGCAGCCGACGTTGATGCAGGTCCCGCCCACGTGGGCGCGCTCGACCATCGCCGTCCGGCGCCCCGCTCGGGCCAGCGCCACCGCGAGCGGCACGCCTGCCTGACCGGCGCCCACGACCAGCGCATCCCAGGTCCGCATCGACCCCAGGTACCACGTTGCGGTCGCCGAGCACACAGCGGCGCCGTGACTGCGCACCGAAGCCACCTTGCCGGTGTCCGCCGCGTGGCGCTCAGATCACCGCCCGGCCTCGTGAGACCCCTCTCGGCTTCCATCCGCAGCGCGCTCCGGGTCCTCCTGGTCGAGGATTCCGAGGCCGACACGACGCTGATCGTGCACGCGCTGCAGGCCGAGGGACGGCTGGTGCGCTTTCACCGGGTGGACACCGCCGAGGGCTTCCAGGAGGCGCTGCTCTCCGCTCCTTGGGACGTCATCGTCTCCGACCACCGGCTGCCCCAGTTCGATGCGCTGGAGGCGCTCGCTCGCCTGCAAGAGAGCGGGCTCGACGTGCCCTTCATCCTGGTCTCGGGGACGGTGGACGAGACGCACGCCATCGCCGCGATGAAGGCCGGCGCGCACGACTACCTCATGAAGGACAACCTCGCCCGGCTCGCGCCGGCGGTGGAGCGCGAGTGCGCCGAGGCCGCGCAGCGCGCGGCTCGCCGGCGGGCGGACGCCGCGCTGCGCCGGAGCGAGATGGACCTGCGGGCGGTGATGGAGCACGTACCCGACGGGCTCCTCACGGTGAGCGCCGGTGGCCTGCTGGTCTCGATGAACCCCGCCGCCGAGCGCATCTTCGGCGTGGACTCCTCGGAGGTGGTGGGCCGCCCCGCGGACGAGCTCCTCCCGCCCGGCTTCCAGGGCTACGTGGCGCAGGGCAGCCGCTCCAGCGAGGCGCGCCGGCGCGACGGCAGCATGGTGCACCTCGAGCTGGCGGTGGCCGAGGTCCCCGGGGGTGACCAGCGGCTGGTGGTGAGCGTGCGCGACGTCACCGAGCGCAAGCGGCTCGAGGCCGAGGTGCAGCGCACCCAGAAGATGGACACCGTGGGCATGCTCGCCGGCGGCGTGGCCCACGACTTCAACAACGTCCTCACCGGCATCCAGAGCGCCGCCGCCCTGGCCCGGCTGGACCTGCCGGTGGACCACTCCGCCCAGACGGACCTCGCGGAGATCGAGCGGCAGTGCCAGCGGGCGGGGGCGCTGGTCCGCCAGCTGCTCGCCTTCGCCAAGCGCCAGCCGCTCGCCCAGCGCTCGCTGAGCCTGAACCAGGTGGTGCTGGACGTGGAGAGCCTGCTCCGCCGGGTCATCGGCGAGCCGGTGAAGCTGGAGACGCAGCTGGCGGAGGAGCTCTGGACCGTGTCCGGCGACCCGGCGCAGCTGGAGCAGGTGCTGATGAACCTGTGCGTGAACGCCCGGGACGCCATGCCCGAGGGCGGCACGCTCACCGTGCGGACGCGGAACGCCGAGATGGACGCCGAGTTCGCGGCCCGCCACTCGACGGTTCCGGGCAAGCGGATGGTCGAGCTGTCGGTCCGGGACACCGGCGTGGGCATCCCCGCGGGGACGCTGGAGCGCATCTTCGAGCCGTTCTTCACCACCAAGGCCCCGGGGCGTGGCACGGGCCTCGGCCTGGCGGTCGTGCACGGCATCGTCCGGCAGCATCAGGGCGTGGTGGAGGTTTCGAGCACGCCGAGCAAGGGCTCCACCTTCCAGATCTTCCTTCCCGCCATCGAGGGCGTGCCCCTGGAAGCCGAGCGGAAGACTCGCGCCCCCGCCCCGCGCGCCGGGGGCACGGTGCTGGTGGTGGAGGACGACGCCGCCGTCCGTCAGGGGCTGGCGCGGCTTCTCGAGCGCAGCGGTTTCCGGGCGCTGACCGCGGACGATGCGGAGTCCGCCCTGGCGCTGCTCGGGGGCGTGGCGGTGGACCTGGTCATCCTCGACGCGGTGTTGCCCGGGCTGAGCGGCATCGCCGCCTACCGCACCATCCACCAGCGTCACCCGTCGGCGCGGGTCCTGGTGGTGAGCGGGTACGGGGAGGGGCAGATGGATCCCGAGCTGCGCCGGGACCCGGGGACGAGCTTCCTCCAGAAGCCCTTCACCCACCTCGAGCTGCTCGAGGCGGTGCAGCGGGTGCTCGGCGCCCGGGGGCCCAGGTAGCCGACGCTTCCCGGGGCGTCAGTGGATGAGGCCGGCGACCGGCGTCGGCGCGGACGCCGGCCCATCGATCTGGGGGAAGGCGTTGCGCAGGTCCTGCAGCAGCTGGGTCCGCGTCTCGGAGGCAGGGCCCGAGCGGATGCGCTCCACCTGCTCCAGGCCGCGCCGGAGGTTCCCCGCGGCCAGATGGGCCCGCGCGCTCCAGGCCAGCAGCCGCACGTTGTCCGGGTCCGCGGCGAGCGCCTTCTCGAAGCGCAGGGCGGCGTTCGAGTAGGCCCGGGCGTGGTACGAGCGCATGCCCTCGTTGAAGTTCCAGGCCGGCTCGTCCTCGAGGAGCTCCCGCCCGCGCGCCTCGAGCGTCTTCGCCAGCTCGACGTCCCCGATGTGCCGCGCGGCCTGTACGGCGTTGGCGAACAGCGGGCGGAAGCGCGGGAACTGCTCCAACGAGGCCTCGAGCAGATCCAGCGCCTCGCGGTCCTTGCCGTTGTGGAGCAGCACCAGCGAGAGGTTGTTCGGCACCTCCGGGGTGCGCGGCGAGGCGTGGTGGAGGAACCGGAGCATGCGCTCGGCAGTGGCCATGTCGTCGGCAAGCATCCGCTGCACCGCGACGTTGTTCTGGAAGAGGACGAAGGCCTCCTCGTCCGACACGTCGTCGTAGAGCGAGAACCGCCACGGAGAGGTGTGGATATTGCCGAAGTCCACCACCACCGACTGGTCCCAGGCGTTGTACCGGCCCATGGCCACCGCCATGTGTGACGACTCGAAGAAGCGGCCCCCGGCCTCCCAGGTCACCGGAAGCTCGGTGATGCGCACGTAGCGCACCGGCACGTCGAGTGTCCTAGCCAGCGCCACCAGGAGGTTGGCGTAGCTCATGCAGTCGCCGCGGCGTGCTTGAAAGGCCTTCTCGGCGGTGAGGGAGCTCTGGGTCTGGTACCGGAAGCCGAGCCCGTCCGCTTCGGCGAGGAACCGCACCAGCTTCAACAGGCGGGCCTTCTCGGTTCCGGCGTAGCCGACCTTCTCGCGGACCAGGGAGATGATCTGTGGAGAGAGGCGCAGCGGCGACTCGAGGAACACGCCCTCCGTCCCCGCCTGGTCAATCCATTCGTCGGTCTGGGTGCGGTGGTGCGCGCCCGTCGTTGCACAGCCCGACGCGAGCACCAGGACAACGGCGACGGCCAGCGACTTGGCCACCACGGAACTCCTCCGGCCACTCCCCTCCGGCTAGGGAGGAAGTCTAGGCTCCCGGGGAGGCAACAGGCCAATCACGCAGTGGAAAGGTGCCCGGAAGCAGGCGTTGACTCGTGGCGGCACGGGCGGTTATACGCGCGGACCCTCGCGCAGCCAGGCGAGCGGGAGCGTAGCTCAATTGGCAGAGCAATGGACTCTTAATCCATAGGTTGTGGGTTCGATTCCCTCCGCTCTCAACTGACGGCGG
>DASROG010000127.1:0-11178 GCA_035646995.1 Myxococcaceae bacterium | reverse complement strand
GGCCCCGGTGATCCTTTCTGCACGTGGCGAGCCCGCCCACGTGCAGAAAGTATCGCCCGGCCGGGTGCCGCTGGCAGGCATCAACCGGAGTTCGATGCCTCGGCGCCCCGGGCCGGCGACGGGTTACAGCAGCGGGAAGCCGCGCGCCCGCAGCATCCGGACCACCGGGAGCATCGGCAGGCCCTGCACCGAGGTGCGGTCGCCGTCGAGCGCGTCCACCAGGGCCTGGCCGCGGCCCTCGACGCGGTAGCCACCGGCGCAGCCCCGCCACTCGCCGGTATCGAGGTACCGCTCCAGCTCCTCCGGCGAGACCGGGTGGAAGCGGAGGGTGACCACGTCCAGCTCCAGCTGCTCGTCCCCCCCGCCCACCAGCGCCACCGCGGTCAGCAGCCGGTGGTCCCGTCCGAGCAGCGACCCGAGCTGCGCGCGCGCCGCCTCGCGCGTTCCGGGCTTGCCCAGCACCTGGCCGTCCACCTCGGCGAGCTGGTCCGCACCGAGCACCGGCGCCCCCGGGTGCCGGGCAGCGACCGCCCGGGCCTTGCGCAGCGCCAGCATCCGGACCGCCGCGTCGACGGGCGTGCCCGCGGGAAGGTCCTCCCCAACCCCGGGGGCCTCCGCGGTGTAGGGAATGCCCAGGCCATCGAGCAGCGCCCGGCGCGCCGGAGAGGTGGAGGCGAGGAACAACCGCATGGGGCGGAGGCTGTCTCACACGGGAGCGTCCCGCGCGGCAAGGCAGGTCGTGCGGCCGGGCTCTGACCGGCATCCGCCCCGGCCACGGTGCGCTGCCGCAGGCGGGCCGTCTGTTAGATTGAGCGGCATGCTCCGCCGGCTCGGTCTCCTCTTTCTCCTCAGCGTGGCATCTGCTTGCCACCGCCAGGCCCCGGCGGAGGCACCGGCGAAGAGCGCGGCCAACAGCCCCGGTCTCCCCACCGCTCCCAGCCATCACCCCTCGCGTCCACCTCCTCTGGAGCCGCTGTCGGTGTGCGACGCGAGGGGGCTGGATCCACTCGATGCGGCTCGCGCCGCGTATGACGCGCGGGAGTACGACCGCGCGCTGTCCTGTGCCGCGGAGGCCTCGGCCCGCGCCCCGGACGAGCCGGACGCCCACAGCGAGCGTGGCGCGGCGCTGTCGGCGCTCGGGAAGTTCGACGAGGCGAAGCTCGCCTATGCCCGGGCGCTGGCGCTCGATCCCGAGCACCTCGACTCGCTCCTCGGGGCCGCGCACCTGTACGGGGTGAGCCTCCCCAGCAGCCGGGACAACGACGAGCTGGCCTTCGTGTACGCCGAGCGGGGGCGGCAGCTGGCCCGCGAGGCGGGCGACGGCGACCTGGCGTCGCAGTTCGCGCTGCTCGGGGCCATGGCGGCCAACGACCTCGGCGAGGCGCAGACCGCGCTGGAGCGCAGCGAGGAGGCCGCCGAGGAGCGCGGGAGCGACCCCGACGTGGCCTACGAGAGGGCGGTCGCGCTCTTCGAGCTCTGCCGCTTCAAGGAGGCGCAGGAGGCCTTCACCCGCCTGCTCTCGGACGACGAGCACGGGGCGCATTCGCACCAGCACCTCGCCCTGCTGCTCGAGCGCGAGGGGAAGCTCGCCGAGGCCGAGGCACACTTCCGGAAGGCCCGGGACCTGTCGCCGGACGACTTCCCGCCGCCCCAGCTGCTCCCGGAGAAGGACTTCCGCCGCGAGGTGGACCGGGCGGTCTCCGGGCTCCCGCCCGACATGCGCAAGGACCTGGGCGGCGTGCCGGTGACGGTGGAGGACATCCCGAAGGCCGACGACCTCCTTGAGGGAGACCCCCCGCTGTCGCCGACCATCCTCGGGCTCTTCCGCGGCCCGCCGATCGGCGAGCCGTGCACGGCCGAGGACGGTCCGGTCTGCCGCTCGGTGGTGGTGTACCGGAAGAACCTGGCGCGCGCGGTGACCTCTCGCGAGGAGCTGGTGGAGCAGATCCGGGTGACGCTGCTCCACGAGATCGGCCACCTCCGGGGCGAGGACGACCTCGAGCTCGCCGCGCGCGGGCTGGAATGAGCGCCGCGCAGGGCGGTGCGCTGCCGACGGTGCGGGTGTCGGCGGACGGCGCGCGTGCGCTCCGGCACCTCCGCCCGTGGGTGTGGCGCAAGGACGTGCTGGAGCCCCCCGCCGCGCCGGGTGGCTGGGTGGTGGCGGTGGTCGATCCTCGGGGTCAGCCCGCGGGTCAGGCGCTGTGGGCCGAGAAGAGCCCGCTCGCGCTCCGGCTCCTCACTCGCCGACCTCCCTCGGAGGATCCGGTGGACGCCGCCTGGTTCCGGTCCCGGCTCCAGGCGTCCATCGCCCGCCGTGCCGCGTTCGGCCGCGAAGCGCTGAGGCTGGTGCATGGCGAGGCCGACGGGCTGCCGGGGCTCTTCGTGGACCGCTATCGGGAACGCCTCGTCCTGCAGAGCCTCTCCGAGGGAATGGACAGCCGGAAGGAGGGGCTGGCGGCGACGCTCGAGGAGCTGACCGGGGCGACCCAGGTGGTGTGCCGGGACGACGGCTCCGGCCGCGACTTCGAGCAGCTGCCGCGGGAGTCCCGTGTCCTGCGCGGGCCCCGGGAGACCGAGGCGGAGTGGCGCGAGGGGGACAACGTCTTCCGCACCGATCTGCTGCACGGCATGAAGACCGGAGCGTTCCTGGACCAGGCCGAGAACCACCTCCGGGCCGGGGAGCTCGGACGTGGCCGCGCGCTGGACGCCTTCAGCTACCACGGTGGATTCGCGCTCGCCCTCTCGGCGCGGTGCGAGTCGGTGCTCGCCCTGGAGCAGGACCCCGCGGCGGCGGCACGCCTCCGGGAGAACGTGCAACGCAACGGCCGCCGGAACGTGGAGGCGCGCGAGGCCAACGCGTTCGACGTGCTCCACCAGCTCGATCGCGACGGCGAGCGGTTCGACACGGTGGTGCTCGACCCGCCGGGCCTCGCGAAGCGCAAGGAGGGCCCGCGCACCGCGATGCGGGCCTACCGCGAGCTGAACGTCCGGGCGCTCAGGCTGCTCCGGCCCGGGGGCCTGCTGGTGACCTGCTCCTGCTCGGGGAAGGTCAAGCCGCCAGACTTCGAGGAGATGCTCCTCGGAGCCGCGGATGACGTGCGGCGGCCGATCCAGATCCTCGAGCGGCGAGGACCGGCGCCGGACCATCCGGCGCTCGGCGGGCTGCCGGAAACGGAATACCTCAAGGCCTTCTTCGTCCGGCCGCTCTGACCGGCGCGCGGCGCGTGCGTTTCCGCCCTCGTCCGGCCGTTCCGTGGTCGCTCCTTCCGGAGCAGCGAACGGCGCACGTTCGCCCGGACGCCCGAAGTAGAGCGTTGCTCCCATGGGTGGCGGCTCCGCGCTGTCTCGCCGTGCCTTCCTCACGTTCGGGGCGAGCTCCCTCCTGGTGGCGCGCGCCGGCGAGACCGGGCGCCGGACCCTCGGCCCCGGGGTGAGGAACGGGCACGTGCTGGCCCATGACCCGGTTCGCGGAGTGCTCGTGCTCGTGGGCGGGGCGGACGCACAGGCAGTTCGGGCGGACACCTGGATCCGGAAGGGCGAGCAGTGGAGGCCGTCCGGACCGGGGACTCCTGGTGCACGGACCTTTCCCGCCGCCGCCTTCGACCGGCGGCGAGGACGGCTGGTGCTCTTCGGAGGGAATCGGGTGCTCTTCGGCCCCGAGGATGCGCGGGACACCTTGCTCGACGACACCTGGGAGTGGGACGGAGCGGCGTGGAAGCGGCTGCCGGTGAGCGGGCCGCCGGCGCGGAGCGAGTCCAGCGCCTGCTTCGACGAGCGACGCGGTCGGATGGTTCTGTTCGGTGGCTGGCGCTGGGTGGAGGGACGGCGGCAGCGGCTCGGCGACACCTGGGAGTTCGACGGCGCCCGCTGGGAGCAGGTCAGCGCCTCCGGCCCCGAAGGGCGCAGTGGGATGGCGCTCGCGTTCGACCGGAGTCGGGGCGCGACCGTCCTCGTCGGCGGCAGTGCCGGACGGAGTCCGTTCGCGGACACCTGGGAATGGCGTGGATCCGGCTGGGAAGGTCCGCTTCCGGGCCCCGGAGCGCGCTTCAATCCCGCGCTCGCGGCGGATGCTCATCGTGGCGAGCTGGTCTGCTTCGGCGGCTGGGACGGGTCTCGCCGGCTCGGAGACACCCAGGTCCGCCGCGCGGGCCGCTGGGAGCCGGCGGGTCGGGAAGGCGGACCCTCGCCGCGAAACCACACCGCGATGGCGTTCGACGCGACACAACGGCGCGTGCTCCTGTTCGGCGGACACGACGGGGACCGCGTGTTCGGCGACCTGTGGAGCTGGGACGGCGAAGCCTGGACGCGCCTGGAGGACGCCGAGCCCCGCCTGAGGGTCGACAACGGCCACTGAGGCAGCCGCTTCGGCTCGGCACGGCCGATCCCGGATCTGGGGGGGCGTGGGCGGCCCCAGCGGGCTTCGCGGACTCAGAAGCTCGCGCCCACCGGGGTGTCGACGCGGAGCACCGAATCCTGCCCGTACTGCCGGACGTACGCGCGGCGGATCTCCTCCAGCGCGGCGTCGTTCGACCCCGACGGGTGGAGGAGGAGCAGCACCGACGTCGGCTCGTCCACCACCCCTCCATCGGGCCCGGTCCAGCGGCCCCGCGCCTCGAGCAGCGTCCACCCCTGCAACCGCGGTCCCGCCTCCCGGGCGAGGAAGGCATCGACATCGGCGGGGCTGAGGGTCCCGCCGTCGGGGAGCCCCCGCCCGAGGAAGAGCTCGGTCCTGACCCAGCCGGTGGCAGGGGTTGCACAGGCGAGCGCCAGCACGAGCGCCACGGGACCGAGTCGCTCGGAGAGGCAGGGTCGAGTGGCTGCTGGACTAGCCATCGAGAGCTCCGGCCACGCCTACGATCCTCGGGGAGGCCGGTCAATTCGTCGCCCGGCGGGCAGCCCCGATGAGTTCGGCGAGCCGGCGCCGTCGAAGTGGGGTACCGGACGCGCGGCGTCCATCGAGAACGGAGGCTCCCATGCCAGTCACCCCCAAGATCATGCCGATGCTGTGGTTCAACGGACAGGCGGAGGAGGCGGCGAAGTTCTACGTCTCCATCTTCCCTAACTCGAAGATCCTCGAGATCTCGAGGTATGGGGACACCGGTCCCGGTCCGAAGGGCTCGGTGATGACGGTGGACTTCCGCCTCGGCGAGCAGGAGCTGGTGGCCCTCAACGGGGGACCGCAGTTCAAGTTCACCGAGGCCATCTCGCTGGTGATCGAGGTCGAGACGCAGGAGGAGGTCGACCGCTACTGGAGCGCGCTCACCGCGAACGGAGGACAGGAGGGTGTCTGCGGCTGGCTCAAGGACCGCTACGGTCTGTCATGGCAGGTGGTCCCCGCCGCGGCCCTGCGCGCGCTGACCGGCACGGATCAGAAGAAGACCGACCGGGTGATGGCGGCGGTCATGGAGACGAAGAAGTTCGACGTGCGGAAGATCGAGGCCGCGATCCGGGGCGGCTGAGTCGCCCTCTCACTTCCGAGGGGTGGCCGGGGCGGTGGGAGCCGGGGAGCCTGGCGTGCTCAGGTTCGAGGCGTGGAGATGGACGATCTTCCACCCCGCCTCGAGCTTCTCGAGGACGACCGTCCGGCGTCCCACCGTGTCGCCCTGGGGCAGGTGGAAGGTGACCAGCGCGCTGCGCTCGGAGAGGAGCTGGATCCGGACGTCCTTCGGCGCCAGGGTGAAGTAGGGCGGCGCGGTGCGGCCCGAGTCCCGGCGGATCCGCTCGAAGACCGCGGCCCAGGCGCGCTCGAAGCTCTCCGGCGAGTCGGTGCGCAGCACGTGCGGCGGCGTGGGGTGGAAGACCGTCGCGCCCTCGGCGAAGCACGCCCGGAAGGCCGGCCAGTCGAGGGCCTCGAAGGCGCGGAGAAAGCCGTCCACCGCCGCGCGGACCTCGGCCGCCGCGCCGGTCGGCGTGGGCGTGGGCGGCGGGGCCCCCGGCTGGGGGTCGGCGCCGGCCAGCGCCGCGGGGATGCAGAGCAGGAAGAGCACCGCGAGCGAGATCCTCATCCGTGCCCTCCGGGGTGAAGCGGCTCCCCCTAGCCCGGCAGGCCCAGCTCCTTCCGCAGCCGGGCGGTGATCTCGAAGTACTCCTTGCGCGGGAAGCTCACGTTGAGGATGTGGAAGTCCTTGTTGCTGAGCCCCACGCAGCCGAAGCAGTAGTTGCAGTCGGAGAGGTTCCGGCACATCACCAGGTAGGCCGAGTGCGTGCAGTCCTCGGATCGAAGGAGATAGGCCGAGGACTGGCAGGTCTTGCTCTCGGTGCAGTGACTGCAGTTGCTGCACCCCTCGCAGGCCACGCAGTGGGTGCACTGGTAGCAGCCCACGCACTCGCGACAGAACATGCAGTTCGCGCAGCGCTCGCAGTCCTTGCAGGCGTAGCTCCCGGGGTTCCCCGGGTCGGCGGCGAAGGCACGCCCCAGGGACGCCAGCTGGTCGAGGAACTCGCGCCGGCCCAGTCGAGCCACGGCGGCGCGGGCCTCCTGCGCCTGGGCATCGATCTCGGCAGTGGACGGGCGGACGGGAACGCGCGCGGGGGAGGCGGCCATCGGTCAGCCCTCCATCCTATACGCGTCCGTCCCGACGTGGACCTCTCCGGACTGAACCCGCCGCAGCGCCGTGCCGTCACCACCACCGAAGGGCCCCTGCTGGTGCTCGCCGGGGCAGGGAGCGGGAAGACGCGGGTCATCACCCACCGCATCGCCTGGCTCCTCGCCCGGCGTGTGCCCCCCCGGGCCATCCTCGCCGTCACCTTCACCAACAAGGCCGCGGCCGAGATGAAGGAACGCGTGGTGCGCCTGGTGGGGCAGCGCGCACAGGCGCTCACCGTCTGCACCTTCCACGCCTTCGGGGCCGAGGTGCTCCGGGAGCACGTCCACCGGCTGGGGTGGCCGAGGAGGTTCGCCATCGCCGACACCTCGGATCAGATCTCGCTGATCCAGCGTGCCCTGCGGGAGCGCGCCATCGACGGGAAGACCGCCTTCGATCCGCGACGGATCCTCACGGCGATCAGCCGGGCGAAGAATTCCGGGCGCGCGCCCGTGCCCGGCGGCGACGCGCCCGCCGACTGGGAGATCGCCGCGGCCGAGGTGTTCCCCCTCTACCAGCGCGGTCTGAAGGCGCAGGGCGCGGTGGACTTCGACGACCTGCTCCTCCTGCCCCTCCAGCTCTTCCGCGAGCACCCGGAGCTCCTCGGGAGCTACGCGCGCCGCTTCCGCTACCTCCTGGTGGACGAGTTCCAGGACACCAACGGCGCCCAGCTGGAGCTGGTGCGCCAGCTCGCCGGCGAGCACCGCAACGTCTGTGCGGTGGGCGACGACGACCAGTGCATCTACGGCTGGCGGGGCGCAGAGGTGCGGAACATCCTCCGTTTCGAGGAGGCGTTCCCCGGTGCCACCGAGGTCCGGCTGGAGCAGAACTACCGGAGCGTCCCGGCGGTGCTCGAGGCGGCGCACGGGGTGGTCTCGCAGCTGCCGGAGCGGCGGCCGAAGACGCTGTGGACCGCCGCGGTGGGTGGACAGAAGATCTCGCTGGTGGTCCTTCCCGGCGAGGACGAGGAGGCCGCCCACGTGGCGAAGGCCATCGAGCAGCGGCTGGCGCGCGGGGTCCGGCCGGACGACGTCGCGGTGCTGTACCGCACCAACGGCCAGTCCCGTCCGTTCGAGGAGGCGCTGCGGGCCCGCGGCATCGGCTACGAGGTGGTGGGTGGCACCGAGTTCTTCGACCGGCGCGAGGTGCGCGACGTGCTCGCCTACCTCAAGGTGCTCGCCAATCCCGCGGACGAGGTCTCGCTGCTGCGCATCGTGAACGTACCCGCCCGCGGCATCGGCGACGTCACGGTGGAGCACCTCGTGGCGCACGCCCGGAGCCGCGGGGCTCCACTCGCGGACGTGCTGGCCGCTCCGGCGTCGGTCGCCGGGCTCACGCCGGGGGCGGCGCGGGCGGTCCAGGAGTTCTCGGAGCTGATCCGGCGGACCCGAGCCCGGCTCCGCACCGACCCCCTCTCCGTCGTGACCCGTGCGCTCCTGGGCGAGGTGGGGTTCGAGGCTGCCGCCCGGGGGAGCACCCCGTCGGCCGCCGCGGCCGAGCGGAGGCTCCGGGGCGTGGAGGGCATCCTCGCCTCGCTCGCGCAGTTCGAGCGGCGGGACGACCGGAGGTCGGATCTGCGCAGCTACCTGAACCGGCTATCGCTCGACACCCGCGAGGAAGAGGACGGGCCCAGCCCCTCCCGCGTCAATCTCCTGACCCTCCACGGCGCCAAGGGGCTGGAATTCCGGACGGTTTTCCTCGTGGGGCTGGAGGAGGGCTTCCTGCCCCACGGGGGGATGCAGGGAGAGCCCCAGAACCTCGAGGAGGAGCGGCGTCTCTGCTACGTGGGAATCACCCGGGCGCGCGAGGAGCTGATCCTCACCCGGGCCGCCACGAGGCTCCGGCGGGGGCGGGAGGTGCCCCGGACGCCGTCGCGCTTCCTGGCGGACATCCCGGCCGAGGTCCTCGAGGTGTCCGACACCACCGCTCCGGCTCCCGGACCCCCCGGCGAGGCCGAGCAGGGCTTTTTCCGGAACCTCAAGGCCCGGCTCCAGGGCACGCCCCCTCCGTCTGCTTGACTTGGGGCGGCAAGACCTCTACATCGCCCGTCTTTTCCGGGGGGCACGCCTCCGGTGCCGGAGTGTCTCCAGATGTCGAACAGGACGTACAGCGCGAAGCCCGCGGACGTGAAGCGGGCGTGGTTCGTCATCGACGTGAGCGACAAGGTGCTCGGTCGGGCGGCGAGCCAGATCGCCTCGATTCTCAAGGGCAAGACCAAGCCCATCTACACGCCATCGCTGGACACCGGTGACCACGTCGTCGTCATCAACGCGGCGAAGGTGAAGGTCACCGGCTCGAAGGAGACGAAGAAGCTGTACCACCGGCATCCGCGCGCGGGGTTCCCCGGGGCGCTGAAGACGACCAACCTGGCCACGCTGCGCGCCCGGCACCCCGAGGACATCGTCATCGAGGCCGTCCGCCGGATGCTTCCGCGCAACGCGCTGGGCCGGAAGATGATGACCAAGCTCAAGGTGTACGCAGGCGATCACCATCCACACGCCGCGCAGAAGCCCGAGCCGCGCCAGGTGGAGGCCTGACGAGCATGCCGATCCAGACCGAGAACGGGTTCTACGCCACCGGCCGCCGCAAGGAGTCCACGGCCCGGGTATGGGTGAAGGAAGGAAACGGGACGATCATCGTCAACGGCCGTCCGCTCGACGAGTACTTCGGGCGTGAGACCTCGAAGATGATCCTCAACCAGCCGCTGCAGATCCTCGAGCAGGCCGGCAAGGTGGATGTGACGGTGAACGTGGTGGGCGGCGGGCTCTCGGGCCAGGCCGGAGCCATCCGTCACGGGCTCAGCCGCGCGTTGTGCCTCCTCAATCCGGAGTTCCGGACGCCGCTGAAGAAGGCCGGCTTCCTCACCCGCGACGCCCGCGTGGTCGAGCGCAAGAAGTACGGCCAGCCCGGCGCCCGCCGCCGGTTCCAGTTCAGCAAGCGGTAAGTCGCAGACCGTCCTGGGGTCGCACCAGCCGTTCCCATCGAGAACCGAAGGGTGCGGAGGCCGGCGTTCCTCGTTTCGGGTGGTCCCGAGCCGTTGCCCGCGGTCGTCCCCCGGAGCACCTTCCGCCGGAGACCCGGGAAGGATCGGGCCCGGGCCTCGGTGGAGGTGACCCGTGAGGAAGCTGATCCTTCAGGAGTTCGTGACGCTGGATGGGCTCGCTGCCGGTCCGAAGAACAGCGTGGACTTCGTTCCCGCCGCCACGCGAGGTGACGCGAGCTTTGGTCGGGAGCAGCTGGCGTTCATCGAGACGATCGACACGATGCTGCTCGGTCGTGTGACCTACGAGCTCTTCGTCGGCTACTGGCCGGCCGTCACCCAGGGCGACGAGAAGCCCTTCGCCGACCGGTTCAACGCAGCCCGGAAGCTCGTGTTCTCGAAGACGCTCGACCGCGCACCGTGGGGCGACTGGGGCGAGGCCCGGATCGTAAAGACCAGCCCGGAGCGTGCAGTGGCGGATCTGAAAGCGCAGACCGGGAAGGACATTGTCCTCTTCGGAAGCATCTCCCTTGCACAGTCACTGATCGCCGCGGGACTGGTCGACGTCTATCGACTGGTCGTCTGCCCGGTGGTGCTCGGAGAGGGCCGGCGCCTCTTCGGGGACAAGGTGGAACAGCTCGCGCTGCAGCGGTCGTCCACCAAGGCCTTCGATCGAGGCGCGGCCCTCCTGGAGTACGTCCCGACCCGGGCGGGCTCCTGAGCGCTTGAGAGCCGCTCGCGGGGGATGTGGGGGCGCCGCGTACGAGGCTATCCCCCCGAGCGGTGCTAGGCTTCAGGTGGCGTGGAACTCAACGAGATCCTCCAGGTCGCACTGCGCGGCGGGGCGAGCGACATCCACCTCAAGGCCGGTCTGCCCCCGATGTTCCGGGTGGATGGCTCGCTGGTCCCGCTGAAGGACGGCAAGCGCCTCCCCCCCGAGGAGGTGGCGCGCATGGCCTTCGGGATCATGAACGAGTACCAGCGGGACAAGTTCAAGAACTCCAACGAGGTGGACCTGGCCTACGGCGTTCCCGGTCTGGGACGCTTCCGCGTGAACGTGTTCCAGCAGCGCGGCACCCTGGGAGCCGTGCTCCGCGTCATCCCCTTCAAGGTGATGACCATCCGGGATCTCCTGCTACCGTCCGTCCTGGAGACGATCGCGCTCGAGGAGCGCGGCCTCATCCTGGTCACCGGGACCACCGGCTCCGGCAAGAGCACCACCCTCGCGGCGATGATCGATCACATCAACGCCCACGAGACCGACCACATCATGACCATCGAGGATCCGATCGAGTTCCTCATCCGCGACAAGCGGTCGATCGTGAACCAGCGAGAGGTCGGAGTCGATACCGTCTCCTTCAGCCAGGCGCTGAAGAGCGCGCTGCGCCAGGATCCGGACGTCATCCTGGTGGGCGAAATGCGAGACCTCGAGACCATCGAGACCGCGCTCACCGCGGCCGAGACCGGCCACCTGGTCATGTCCACCCTCCACACCCTCGACGCGACCGAGACCATCAACCGCATCGTCTCGGTCTTCCCGCCGTACCAGCAGAAGCAGGTGCGGCTGCAGCTGGCGAGCGTGCTCAAGGCGGTCATCTCCCAGCGCCTCGTGCC
>DASROG010000126.1:0-4979 GCA_035646995.1 Myxococcaceae bacterium | reverse complement strand
GGTGAAGGCGGTGTTCTGGGACGACGGCTCGCACCGGGTGGACGTCTTCCGCGTGAGCGATTCCGATCGCACCGTCTGGGTGCGGATCGCCACCAGCCCCTCCCTGCAGGCCCCGGAGGGAGGGGCCGGCGTGGACGCGGGCGTCGCCGCCGACGCGGGCACCGCGCCCCAGGGTTCTCGGCCCGATGCAGGACCGGCCGCGCGCGCCGCGCCCGCCGACGCCGGCATTCGCGCCCGCGCCGACGCCGGCCTGCCGGACGCGCTGCGCGCCATCCGCGAGGCTCCGCCCCCACCTCCGCGCGATCTGCGCGGCAACGAGGTGGCCGAGCAGCTGCTGGATCGCGTCTCGCCGCCCATGGCCACCCGCGACCTGGGCATCGCCACGCCCGAGCGCCGGAGCGACCTGGGGCTCGCCGCCTCCAGCAAGCGGCTCCGGCTCGACACCGGGCAGGGCCGGTCCGCACCGGGCCGCAGCCTCGAGTACGCGGTGTCGACACCCCCCGGTGCCGCCGGCGCTTACCTCCTCGCTCCGGACGGGCACCTGTGGCTGGTCCAGGAGTCGCTGGTCCAGGACCTCTCGGCGGCGACGAGCCGGCTGGTGGACCGGCGGCTCCACGCCTTCCGCGCCGACGAGCCGGACGCGCTGCAGCTCCAGCTCGACGGCCGCACCCGCGCCTTCGTCGTCCGCAAGGTGCAGGGCGCGACCCGCGTCGCCCCCGCCGAGAACCCCGACGACCCGAGCGCCGACGCGACGGCCTGGGCCGAGCGGGTGTGGCGGCTGGCTCCGCTCGAGGTGCTGGGACGCGGGGAGACCCCGCGGGAGGGGACACCGGCGCTCTCCGTCCGTGTCGAGTACAGCCGCGACCGCCGTCCGCTGGGCTTCCTCGAGCTCGGGCGCGCGGGTCCCGAGTGGTACGCCCGCACCGAGCACACCGCGGGCTGGGTCCGGCTCCCGCCGCAGTCCGCCACGGTGCGCGAGCAGGCCGAGCGGCTCGAGGCCGGGGCGCCGTTCACCCCCCGCTGACGCCGCGATCCAGGGGGTCCGGCGCCGGGGTTTGCACTTCTTCACCGGAGACCCGGCGGGCGCTTCACACCTCCCGCTTACCCCTCTCCTCGCGGGCGGCAATTCCGTCGCCATGCAGGACTGGAGAGAAACGATGCTGGGTTTTCTGGTGGGCGCGGTGTGTCTCTACGCCCTCGTCCGGACGATGCGCGGGGGCGGATGGGCCTACGCCCACGGCCCGGGCCCCTGGGGCCGCCACCGCTGGGGTGGCTGGCGGCATGAGGGCTGGCACGGACCGGGTCGGGCCGGTGCCCGTGGCCCGCTGCGCTGGCTGTTCGAGCGGATGGACACCTCGCCCGGGCAGGAGAGGGTGATCGCCGAGGCAGCCGATGCCCTCCGGGGCACGATGCGCGGCTGGCACGACGACGCCGAGCGGATGCGCTCCGACGTGGCCCGCAGCATCCGGGGCGAGACGTTCGACGCCGCGGCCCTGGAGGAGGCCTTCGCCCGGGCCGAGGCGCGGATGGCGACCGTCCGCGAGACGCTGCGCGGGCAGGCGGCGCGCGTCCACGAGGCGCTGGACGCCCGGCAACGGTCCGAGCTGGCGGATCTCCTGTCCTCCGGCTGGCGCCGGCGGTGGTGAGGAGGAGCGGGTCATGAGACGCGACGTGCGCATCGTGCTTCTCACCGCCGGGGTCCTGGTCGGCTTCGGCTCCGGGTTCCACTCGCTCCGGATGCGACACTGGGAGCGCCGGCTGGCCTGGGAGCGGCACATGGCGGGGCTGTGCGTGGACGCCGCACGGGGCGCCCAGGCCCGCCAGCCCCCGGCGTTCCTGCCACCGGACGAGGCAGGACGTTAGAGTTCCCGGCCTGCCATGTCCGTCCGGGTGCTGTGCATCGACGACGACCGCCGGTTGCAAGAGCTGCTGGTGAGCTGGCTCGGCCAGAACGGCGTCCAGGTGACGCCGGCCTACGACGGCCAGAGCGGCATCCAGGCGCTGGACGCCTCCGCCTTCGACGCCGTGCTCCTGGACATCATGCTCCCGGGCATGGACGGGCTGGAGGTGCTCCGTCGCATTCGGACCCGCAGCCGGGTGCCGATCCTGATGCTCACCGCGAAGGGCGACGAGACGGACCGCGTGGTGGGGCTGGAGATCGGCGCCGACGACTACGTGCCCAAGCCCTTCAGCCCCCGCGAGCTGCTCGCGCGGCTGCGGGCGGTGCTCCGGCGGAGCGCCCCGGAGGCGGTGAGCGAGAAGCTGGCGGTGGCCGACGTGCAGGTGGACGTCGGCGCGCGGCTGGTGACGGTCGAGGGCAAGCCGGTGGACCTCACCGGTCTGGAGTTCGACATCCTCGTCGCGCTGATGCGCCGGGCGGGACGGGTCATCCCCCGGGACGCGCTCCTCTCCGAGGCCGGCCGGAGCGACGTCGTGGTGGGCGAGCGCACGGTGGACGTGCACATCTCCCACCTCCGGGCGAAGCTCGGAGACGATCCGCGCGCGCCCCGGCGGATCAAGACGGTGCGCGGCGTCGGCTACGTGCTCAGCCGGGAGCATTAGCCCGTGGTCCCGCCCTGCCATCCCTGGCACCACCGGAGCCGCTGGCCGGACCTGGTGCGCTGGCGCAACCGCGCCCGGATGCAGCGGCGGCTGTTCGTCTGGTTCGGGGTGTCCATCCTGGTCACCGCCTTCGTCGTGCTGGCGGTCACCACCGTGGTGGACCGGTTCCGCGGGCCGTCGGCCCGCGCGCAGTGGAGCAACGTCCAGGCGCTCATCGGCGTGCAGGCCTCCCGGGTGTGGGACGATCCGCGCCATCGCGATGCCTGGGCCTCGGAGATTGCCCAGCAGCTGGGCTGGTCGGTGCGGCTGGACGATGCGATCGGCAAGGAGATTGCCCGGTTCGGACCGCCGACGATTCACTGGGCTGCGAGCGCACCGGTGCTCCGCGACGGCGTGCAGTTGGGCACGGTGCGCGTGCACCCCTGGCCGCGCGGCGGCGGCGGGTGGACCGTCCTCCTCGCGCTGGCGGTGGCCGTGGCGTCGCTGTGGGCCATCTCCGGGCGCATCGCCTGGAAGCTGGCCTGGCCGCTGGAGGAGCTGACCCGCGTCGCGCGGGACCTCGGGGAGGGGCGGCTCCAGAGCCGGTTCGACGTGCGCTTCGCCCGGGGCGAGGTGCGCTCGCTGGCCGAGGTGATGAACGGGATGGCCGAGCGCATCGAGCGACAGCTGAAGGACCAGCGCGAGCTCCTGGCCGCGGTGAGCCACGAGCTGCGAACGCCGCTGGCCCGCATCCGGCTCCTCCTGGAGCTCGGGCGCGGTGGCGACACCTCCGTGCTCGACCAGCTCGAGCACGAGGTTCTGGAGATGGACGCGCTGGTGGGAGAGCTGCTCGCCTCGGCGCGGCTGGACTTCACGGCCATGGCCCGGGTGCCGCTCGACGCCGGTGACCTCGGAGCCCGGGCGCTGGAGCGGGCGGCGCTCCCCCCGGCGCTGCTGGAGGTGGAGGAGGGCCCGGTCTCGCTCGAGGGCGACCCGACGCTCCTCCAGCGGGCGCTGTCCAATCTCCTGGAGAATGCGCGGGTGCACGGAGGCGGCGTCACGCGGCTCCGGGTGGACGTCCCCGACGGCGTGGTCCGCTTCGCGGTCGAGGACGCGGGGCCGGGGCTGCAGGAGGACGGCGCGCGCGCCTTTCACCCCTTCCAGCGGGGGGAGACGAGCGACGGACTCGGTCTCGGGCTGGCCTTGGTGCGGCGCATCGCCGAGGCGCACGGCGGCAGCGCGTTCGTCGAGAACCGGACCGAGGGCGGGGCGCGCGTGGGCTTCACCGTGCGCCGTCCGGCCGAGGGCGACGGGGTCAGGCCTCCTCGAACATCGCGCGGATGACCCGCCACACCATCCGCAGCTCGTTCCGGTTCCGCTTGCCGAGGTAGTCGCAGAGCTCGGACACCTGGTCGCGCCGGTCGCGGTCGAAGTCGTTGAACAGCGTGCGAAGCGATACGTCGAGGCCTGTGGCGAGCTTGTTCACCGTCTCCAGAGATGGAGAGAAGGCGCCGCGTTCGATCCGCCGCACGGCGTCCACCGACAGCTCGCTGCGTTCCGCCAGCCCCTCCTGGGTGAGCTGCCGCGCATGGCGCAGAGCCCGCACGTGCACGCCGAACCGTCGACCGACGTTCAGCCGCATGGACCCTCCCATCCCCGGGGCAGAATCGACGCCAGGTGCGCGACAGCCGGTGGGGCAGATGCTCCGGTCGCGACACCGCAAAGGGTCAGGGTATGGACACTCCACTGCTCCCGGCGACGCATCTCGACCGTTGACGGTAACCACGCCCGGTGCGCCGGCGAGGCCCACCGCCCGGCCGACTGTCAGACGGGGGGCGCGGCATCCACCGGGAGTTCCAGCTGCCGGACAAGCGGCGATGGTGCGGTCGTGCGCTCCACGAGGGCGGCCGCGAAGCGGGTCCCGGCAACCTGAAAAGCCAGGCGAGCCCAGAGGACGGTCTGTGCCAGCCCGAGCGCGAGCAAGGCGAGGCCGGCATTTCCCTCGGGCAGCATCGCCCGGCCCCGCATCAGGAGGAGGACGCACCCCGTCGCCAGCGCTCCCAGCACCGCGTAGAGCACGAGGGAGACCGGAGAGCGAAGGACGAGCCGCAGCGCACGCCATGCCACCCGGCGCGTGCTGCGGAGGTCCTCGCGGAAGATCAGCACCCTTCCGACCTCCAGCGACAGCCTCCACAGCGCGAGGGCCGCGACGACCACCGCGAGATGGACCACGCTCGCGATGCCGAAGGGGCTGCCGAAGACCCAGGTCTCGCCGGGCATGGTGAAGATCGTGCGCAGGCCGAGGACGTGCAGCAGTGCGGCGAGCCCGACGGGCACCAGCATCGCCACCGCGAGGAGCAGCAGGAGCCAGAGATAGAGGCGCGCGTTCCGGCTCGGGGCCTTCCTCGGACAGTCGGGACGGCTCGTCGGCCGGAACG
>DASROG010000125.1:0-2205 GCA_035646995.1 Myxococcaceae bacterium | reverse complement strand
GGCCGGCTTCCCCGCGGCCTCGAACGCCGCCGCGAGGGCCGGCGGAAGCACGGCCGGGTCGGCGCTTTCCTCCGCGGTCCGCGCCTCCTCCCGCTGGACGGGCGGAGGAGGAGCGGGGACGACCAGCACCTGCCCCACCGCGAGCGGTGTCGACACCGAGATGCCGTTCATCTCCGCCAGCGCTCCCGGGGTGATGCCCACCTCTCGGGCGATCCGGTACAGCGTCTCACCCGCCGCCACCCGATGCGTGCCAGGTGCGGGCGAGGCCGCGGGTGGCGCCGCCCTCGCCGGACGCTCGTCCACGAGGTCCGGCTCGGCGTGTGCGGGCGCGAGCACCACCCGCGGTCCGTCGGGCGTCATGCGCCGCGGCGCCGGGAGGTCATCGGTCCGGAGCGACGTCCGCCGTCCCGGGCGCTCGCCGCTCGCGGGCGTCCCGCAGCCCGGGGCGAGCAGCGTCAGCAGGCCGAGGCCGGCGAGCACACTGGTCCCGCGCCGCCGAGCGGCCACGACCAGCAGGGGCCGGGTGGGATCCCGCGAGACCAGGGAACACGCCTCCAGCGTACAGGTGTACCCCGGAAGCCGGGGGACATCAGATTTTCGCCGCGCCCTGGCGCTCGAAGCCATCCACCGGCCAGCGCATCAACTCCTCCATGCGCTGGAGGTCGGTCACGTCGAGCAGCACCGGGGTGACCGAGATCAGCTCCTCCTCGAGCACGGCGTTGCAGTCGCTGCCGGGCAGGTCCTCGTGGGAGTACTCCGTCCCGCCGATCCAGTAGTACCGGCGCCCCCGGGGATCCCGGTTCTCCACCACCTTGTTCCCGTAAGTGTGCCGGCCGAGCCGGGTGACCGCCCAGCCGCGCGGCTCGACGAACCCGGGCACGTTGACGTTCAGGAGGAGCCGGGGCGGGAGGGTCCGCGACAGCGCGGCCCCGACCAGCGAGCGGGCGAAGCGCGCAGCGTGGGTGAAGTCCAGCGGGCGCCCCCGGGCGACCAGGCTGAAGGCGATGGCCGGAACGCCCAGCAGCGTCGCCTCCATCGCCGCGGCCACCGTCCCGGAGTAGACGACGTCGTCCGCGAGGTTCGGGCCATGGTTGATGCCGGAGACCGCGAGCACCGGCGGCTCGTCCTTCATCAGGTGGTGGATGGCCAGGTAGGCGCAATCGGTGGGTGTCCCGTCCACCGAGAACCATCGCTCCTTCACCTTGCGGATGCGCAACGGACGGGTGAGCGAGATGGCATGCGAGGCGGCGCTCTGCTCGTGCTCGGGCGCCACCACCCACACCTCCCCGAGCGGCTCCACCGCCTCGGCCAGCGCGGCGATTCCCGCCGACCCGATGCCGTCGTCGTTGAGGATCAGGAGGCGGATGGTCAGCCCCGCCCGCGCCCGAAGGCGCTCCGGCCCGGATAGCGCGCTCCGGCGCCGAGCGCCTCCTCGATCCGGAGCAGCTGGTTGTACTTGGCGACGCGGTCGCTCCGCGAGAGCGAGCCGGTCTTGATCTGCCCGCAGTCCAGCGCCACCGCGAGGTCGGCGATGGTGACGTCCTCGGTCTCTCCCGAGCGGTGGCTCATCACCGAGCGGTACCCGGCCCGGTGCGCCATCCGGACCGCGGCGACGGTCTCGGTGAGCGTGCCGATCTGGTTCACCTTGATCAGGATGGCGTTGGCCACCCCGGCGTCGATGCCCCGGGTCAGCCGTTCCACGTTGGTGACGAAGACGTCGTCTCCCACGAGCTGCACCCCACCGCCCAGGGTGCGGGTCAGCGCCGCCCACCCTTCCCAGTCGTCCTCGGCCATCCCGTCCTCGATGGAGACGATGGGGTACTTGCGCACCAGCTGCTCGTAGAAGCCGACCAGTCCGGCGGCGTCGTACGACTTGCCCTCGCCCTTCAGGGTGTAGCGCCTGGTCTTCCCGTCGAAGAACTCGCTCGCCGCCACGTCGAGCGCGACCGCCACGTCCTTGCCCGGCGCATACCCGGCCGCGGAGATCGCCTCGGTCACCAGGACCAGCGCCTCCTCGTTGGTGGGGAGGTCGGGCGCGTAGCCGCCCTCGTCCCCCACCCCGGTGGCCAGCGCCGCCGCCTGGGCCGTGGCCAGCGAGACGCCGAGGATTGCGTTCGCACCGAGCTTGCCCTTGCCGGGCGTGCCGTCGAGGTCGAGCATCCGCGCGTCGACCGCGGTCTGGTCCAGGGCGTCCATGCCCACCAC
>DASROG010000124.1:0-2826 GCA_035646995.1 Myxococcaceae bacterium | reverse complement strand
GCCCGGTGCACCCGGACGGGGACGTCCAATTCCTGGACGAGGGCGAGGATCTGCGCCGTCTGCACGGCGCGCACCAGCGGGCTCGTCAGCACCAGATCCACCCCGTGCATCCGCTTGTGGAGCGCGCGGAAGTTCTTCTCGGCCGCGTGACGCCCCTTGCCGGTGAGGGGGCGGGCTCCGTCGTCGAGGCCTTCCGGGACGTCGGAGTCGGCTTGCGCATGGCGCACCAGGTACACCTTCACGACGAGAGCCTCCCTGCAGCGCCTTCCCCGCCCACGGGTCGTACACGAGCGTGCCCGAGACGGTCAAAGGGTATGGCAGAAGGGAGGTCCATGCGTGGACCCTGGTGCGTGACGGTGGCGCTGCTGGTCCTGGCGGCAGGCGCGTGTCGGCGGAACGCGTCCGAGCCGCCGGCGCCGGATGCCGGCCCGGTGGCCGCCGCCCCCACAGGGCCCCCCGACGCCGGGCTGCGGCTCACGGTCGCGAAGCTCGATGGCTTCCTGGCCTACGAGCGGATGCTCCGGGGCGAGTCGGCCCCCTCGGCCCGGGAGGTCCGGCGGCTGTCGCAGGCAACCGACGGCGGCGAGCGGGCGCTCGAGGAGGCGTACGCGGGGCTGCGGCAACGGACCGAGCGGGCTCAGGCCGTGCGGGCCGACGCCGGGCTCACCCCGGCCGAGGTGCAGGTCCTGGAGACGCTGACCGCGGAGGTGGCGCTCGCCCGGGCCGGCGCCGGCGGTCCGGAGCTGGAGGAGGCGCTCCGTGCGCTCGAGGCGGCGAAGGACCAGCTCCCCCAGGAGCAGCGAGCGGGGGTGGAGCGCACGGTGGCCCGGCTCCGGGAGCAGCAGGAGAGGGCGCGCAGCCTCTCGGAGGTTCGGGCACGCTGGGGCGACGCCGCGGTGGACGTGGTGCTGGCCCGGGAGAAGGCGGTGCTCGAGCTCTGGGGCGTGCAGCGCTGACCGCTCAGGGGCGCGGGGTTCCGGGCGGCAGGAGCTGGATGCGCCCGTCGACGGGATCGTCTGTCCGGTAGACGAGCCGGAGCGGCTCGGCGGGAAGCGGTGGCTCGATGGCGGGGTAGAGGTTCCGCAGCACCCCCAGGGCGATCGGAAAGCGGGCCACGTTGATCACCTGCGTCTGCACGGTGGTTCCCGGGCCGTACCTGTTCAGCTCCCGGGCGACCTCGATCTGATTGGCGAGCGTCGCGCCGTACGGGGTCCGGGCCGGCCCGGTGTGGTGAATCCGGACCAGGAGGTACAGCACGACGGTCAGCGTGGAGACGGCGAGCACGGCGGCCACCGCCGCGCGGAGCGGCAACGCGGGAAGCGCATCGACGGCGAGCCAGGCGAGGAAGGCGAAGGCGATCCAGGTGGCGTTGAAGTAGTGGGTGAAGCCGGACTTGGCCGTGAGCCCGTCCAGCAGGACCTGGCCGAGGAGCATCAGCAGGGCGAGCAGGGCCGCGTCGGCGCGCGGGCTCGGACCGTCCGCCTCCGGCGGGCTCCGGACGCTCTTCCAGACGGTGAACAGGGCCACTCCCGTGCCCGCCCACACCAGGGGAAGGGCGAGGAGCGAGACCGCGGTCGCGAGGCCGGCGAGCTTCGCCCAGAAGCTCGTGTCGTGAACCAGCCAGGCAGCGCCGAAGATGTCCTCGATCCGCTGGGCCGAGAGGATGCGTCCGCCGAGGAAGGGAAAGAGCCAGTCGGCGATCGTCCCGATGGGCGCGTGCTCGCCGGAGGCCGCCCGCCGCAGGGACCTGAGGTAGGGGAACGAGACCGCGGCCGCGGCGGCCGCGAGGAGGGCCAGCCGCCAGAACAGGCGCCGCATCGCGCGGCGAGCACGGAACAGCAGGAAGCCGCCGAGCGGGAGGACGAAGGCCACCGACATGAGGTGGGTGAGCACCATCCCGAGGCAGCAGGCGAGCGAGAGCAACAGCGTCCAGGGCCGACCCCGGGCGAGGAAGCTCACCCCCGAGGCGAAGGCGAGCGCGCAGAGCGGAAGGTTGAAGGTGTTGTCCCAGATCGCCCGCGCGTAGAACCACAGGTAGGGCGAGCAGAGCAGCGGGGGGACGAACCACGGCCAGAGGTCCAGGGTCCGGGAGAGCCAGAGCAGGGCGATCGCGATGACCGCGGTCATCAGGACGGCCCGGAGCACGACCAGGAGCAGCAGGTCGGAGGAGACGAGCAGGTACGCCTGGTACATCCAGGTGGGGAAGGGGCCGTAGGCAGCGCCGGCCGTCCCGGTGAGGCCGTGCAGGGCAGCCACGTGCTGCCGGTTCGCGCGGAGCGCGCCGGCGATGAGCATCGGCTCGTCGCCGACCCACTGGATGTCCCCGGGGTGCACCGCGGGGAGAAGGCAGAGCACGGCCACGCAGGCCACGAGGGCGCGGTGGCGCCGAAGCCAGTCGGCGACCGGGATGTGCGGGGCGGCGTCGATGGCCGGGGTCCTCAGACGGGTTCGGGGGTCCGGGTGAGCCGCATCAGGATGAGATTGCCGAAGGGCATGAACCAGCGCGAGTGCGGGACCGAGGAGCCCGCCTGGACCGCTCGCTCGACCCCGAGGAGGGCGGCGGCGAACGGGGTGAGCAGGTGGGTCGTGGTGACCAGGTCCCAGCGGAACCAGCGCTCGAGCTCGGGGACCATGCGGCCGAGGCGCGACTTGACGGTGAGGCGGTTGAACCGCGTGATGTGCTGCTCGGAGTAGTCCACGTCCGAGAACCGGTTGAGGCCCAGCTCCAGCAGCGGCCAGGTGCTGAGGTAGTTCGGGGTGGAGAGGATGAACGAGCCGGTACCCGGTGCGAGCAGCGTCGCGACCCCGCGGAACAGCGTCCGGATC
>DASROG010000123.1:0-6853 GCA_035646995.1 Myxococcaceae bacterium | reverse complement strand
CCAGCGTGCCGGGGAACGCGCCACCACCGTGGGCGAAGCCGATGCGGAGCGTGGGAAGCCGCTCCAGGATGCCGCCGAAGATGACCGAGCAGATGGCGAGCGAGACCTCGGCGGGCATTCCCACCAGCCACGGCAGCCAGTACCGCCGCATCCGTGCCTCGCCCATCATGTCC
This sequence comes from Myxococcaceae bacterium, assembly GCA_035646995.1. GTDB lineage: Bacteria > Myxococcota > Myxococcia > Myxococcales > Myxococcaceae > RPRB01. Next base: position 6,680 of record DASROG010000123.1, on the reverse strand, counting down.
CAGGGGTGAACGAAGACCGCGGCGCCTAGCTCGGCAGCGCCGGCGAACACCTCGAACAGCGCAGGGTCGCTCAGGTTCCAGTCGTTGACGTGGCTGCCGATCTGCACTCCGGAGAGCCCGAGCGTCTTCACGCAGCGCTCCAGCTCGCGGACCGCCAGCGCCGGCGCCTGCATCGGAAGGGTGCCGAGGCCGACGAAGCGTTGCGGCGCACCCGCCACGACGGAGGCCAGGTGGTCGTTGAGGAACCGCGCGACCTCCGCTCCGTCCTCCGGCTTTGCCCAGTAGGAGAACATCACCGGGACCGTGGACAGGACCTGCACGTCCACCCCGGCGCGGTCACACTCGGCGATCCGCGCCGCCGGGGACCAGAGGTTCTCCTCCACCTCCCGGAACGGCTGGCCGTCGTCCTTCAGCATCCGGGCGCGGCACGGACCGAGGGGCTCGAGCTGGATGAAACCGCCGTAGCCGAAGCGCTCCCTCCAGCGCGGCAGCGCGGGGGGCAAGAGATGCGTGTGGACGTCGACGACCGGCACTCGTGAATCCGCCCTCAGGCGCGGGTCGCGCGCGTCCCGCACTTCTTGCACGTGGTGTTCTTCTCGTCCCCGTAGAAGTGCTCGAACACCGGGGGCAGCTGCTTGACGATGTCGGTCAGGTGGATGGACTCGCGGTACAGCTCGTTCCCGCACTTCTCGCAGACCCAGAGGAACGAGTCCTTTTCCTGCGGCAGGCGCCGCCGCTCGAGCACCAGGCCGATGGTGTTCGGCGGCCGCTGCGGCGAATGCGGCACGTTCGGCGGAAGGAGGAAGATCTCTCCCTCGCGGATCGGGACCACCTCTCGCTTTCCGTCCACCAGGACGTGGAGCGTGATGTCGCCCTCCAGCTGGTAGAAGAACTCCTCGCCCTCGTTGACGTGGAAGTCGCGCCGGGCATTCGGGCCCCCGACGACCGTCACCATGAACTCGCGGTCGGCCCAGATCTGCTGGTTGCCCACCGGCGGCCTCAGCAGATGACGGTGTTCGTCGATCCACTTCTTGAAGTTGAGCGCTTGTAGCGGGGGCATGGTCACTCCGGCATCGTGGCGATGCACTTCAGCTCGATGGCGATCGGCGTGGGGAGCCGGGTCACCTCCACCGTGGTCCGGCACGGCTGGTCGTCCTTGAAGTACTCCGCCCAGAGCCGGTTGTAGACGGCGAAGTCGTTCTCCATGTCGGTGAGGAACACCGTCACGTCCACCAGCCGGTTCCACGTCGTGCCGGCGTCCTCGAGGATGGCGCGGACGTTGTCGAAGACGCTCTTGCACTGGATGGCGATGTCGTGGTCGGTGACGTTCCCCTGCGCGTCCAGGGTCACCCCGGGGATGTCGTGGCTGCCGCGCACCCGCGGGCCGATCCCGGAGAGAAAGAGGAGATTCCCCACCCGCCGGGCGTGGGGGAAGGCGCCCACCGGGGGCGCGGCGCGCTGCGAGGTCACTCGGTCCGCCATGGGCCTTCAACCTCCTTGCAGATGGATGCAGACGTTCTGGGGCTCGGTGAAGAAACGGAGCGCCTCCTGACCTCCCTCGCGCCCCACCCCCGAGTCCTTCATTCCTCCGAAGGGGGTGCGCAGATCGCGGAGCATCCAGGTGTTGACCCAGACGATGCCGCTCTGCAGCGTCGCGGCGAAGCGGTGGGCCCGGACCAGATCCCGGGTCCACACCGAGGCGGCCAGACCGTAGCGGACCTCGTTCGCTCCCCGCAGGACCTCCTCCTCGGACTCGAAGGGGATCAGCGCGGCCACCGGGCCGAAGATCTCCTCCTGGTTGGTGCGGCACTCCGGCCCGAGGCCCTCCACCAGCGTCGGCTCCACGAACCATCCGTTCTGGCACCGTCCGCTCAGGCGAGCCTGCCGGCCGCCGGTGAGGAACCGTCCGCCTTCCTCGCGGGCCAGCGCCAGATAGCTGAGGACCTTGTCCAGGTGGGCGCGACTCACCAGCGCGCCCTGTTCGGTTTCGGGCAGGAGCGGGTCACCGAGCTTCAGCGCCCGGGTTCGTTCGACCAGCGCGTCGCGCACCCGGGGGTAGACGCTCCGCTCCACGAAGATCCGCGGACCGCAGAGGCAGATCTGCCCCTGGTTGGCGAAGCTCGAGCGCACGGTGGTGGCCACCGCGGCCTCGAGGTCCGCGTCGGCGAAGATGACCACCGGATTCTTCCCGCCCATCTCCAGCGAGAGCTTCTTGAACAGCGGACCGGCGGTGCGGGCGATCTCCGCGCCGGTCCGCGTGCTCCCGGTGAAGGAGATGGCCTTCACCTCGGGGTGGCGGGAGAGCGCATCGCCCACCTTCGGCCCGAGCCCGTGGACGATGTTGAGGACCCCCGGCGGCAGACCGGCCTCGAGCGCGATCCGGCCCAGCCAGTGCGCGGTGACCGGCGTCACCTCCGACGGCTTGGCCACCACGGTGTTCCCCGCTGCCAGCGCGGGCGCCACCTTCCAGGTCAGCAGATACAGCGGGAGGTTCCAGGGCGAGATGGTGCCCACCACCCCCAGCGGATGGCGCAGCGTGTAGTTCAGCGCGTGCCCGTCCATGGGGTGGCACTCGCTGGAGAACTGGGTGGCGGCGTCGGCGAAGAACTCGAAGTTCAGGATGGCGCGAGGGATGTCCACCTCCGTCGCCACCGAGAGCGGCTTCCCGCTGTCCACCGACTCGGCCCGGGCAAGCTCGGGGAGGGCCTGGCGCAGCCCGTCGGCCACCTTGCGGAGCAGGCGACTCCGCACCGGGGCCGGGGTGGCGCTCCAGGCGGAGAAGGCGCGGCGGGCGGCCTCCACCGCCTCCGCGACGTCGGCGCCATCCGAGTCGGGGAGGGTGCCCAGCGATTCGCCGGTGGCGGGCTCCCAGTTGGGGAGTGTCGCCCCGGAACGCGCCGGAACCTCGCGACCATCGATGACGTTGAGGACGCCGTCCATGAAGCCTCCGCCTCTCCTAGTATGCGCCACGCGGGGCCAGGGCGTTGAGCGGAGGAACGTGCGATGGACATCGAGCGCCTGGCGGGTCACCTGGACGACGCGCGGCGGCACGGCCGGGAAGTGGAGCGGCTGACGCTCGACGCCCCGGACCTCGACCTCCCCCAGGCCTACCGGGTGATGGATGCGGGCATCGCCCTGCGGGTGGCCCGGGGCGAGCGCGTCATCGGCATGAAGATGGGCCTTACCTCGGAGGCGAAGCGCCGCCAGATGTCGCTCGACGCGCCCATCTACGGGGTCCTCACCGACGCCATGGAGGTGCGAGGCACGTTCCACCTCCGGGGCACGCTGCACCCCAAGATCGAGCCGGAGATCGCCTTCCGCTTCGCCCGCGGGCTTCAGGGCACGCCGGACCGGGCGGGGGTGCTCGCCGCCTGCACCGGCTTGGGTCCGGCGCTGGAGATCCTCGACTCGCGCTACCGTGACTTCAAGTACTTCAGCCTGCCGGACGTGGTGGCGGACAACGCCTCCTCGTCGCACGTGGTGCTCCCCCAGCGCTGGGTGGAGGTGGACGGACGGGACCTCTCCTCGGTGGAGCTGGTGATGTCGATCGACGGCACGCCGCGGCAGCGCGCCACCGGCGCGGCCATCTCCGGGGACCCGGTGCTGTCCGTGGTCGAGCTGTGCGCTCTGCTCACCGCGCGAGGGCGTGCTCTCCCGCCGGGGAGCGTGGTGCTGGCCGGGGCGGCCACCGTCGCCGAGCAGCTCGCGGCCGGGATGGAGGTCAGGCTCGACGCCGGCTGGCTGGGAAGCACGTCGGTCCGGGTCGAGCCATGACTCGCCGTCGCCGCGCACTGGCCGTGGGCTCGGCCACCATGGGCACCGCGCTGCTGGCCGGCGCGTTCATCCTCATGGTGCGTGCCGAGGCCCCAACCTGGGCCATGCTCGCCTGGGGCGCGGTGGCCCTGCTCGCGGTGGCGGCGTTCCTCGCCCGGTTCCGCGCAGAGCGCGTGCAGGAGGCGCTGGTCCTGGCGGTGCTGGTCGCCCTCGGACAGACGCTCGCCCTCCACGCGGTGCTGGCGCTGCTGCTGGGTGCGCGGTTGCCGCCGCTGCCCACGGTGCTCCGGCACCTCCTCGCCTTCGGGGTGCTGGATGCGCTCACCCTGGTGATGGCCACCCTCGCCGGGCAGTGGTTCCCGCAGCGGCCGCCGAGCCGCTAGGAGTGCCGGAGCTCGTTCTGGAAGGCCTCCGACGCGAGCAGGTCGTGCTCCAGCTGGCGCCGGCCGGTGACGTCGCTGAAGAAGACGTTCAGCCCGCGGCCCGAGGGCACCGCGGTGACGCAGTACCAGGCCCGGCCATTCGGCACGCGGTCCTCGACCACCCTGAGGTGCCCGTCGGCCATGGCCTCCTCGAGGGCCTGATGGAACGCGGTGCCGCGCAGGTCGGGGAACACCTCCCAGATCTCCCGGCCGACGATCTCGGCGCGCGTGCGCTCCAGCATCCGCTCCGCGGAAGGGTTCCAGTGCGTGATGTACCAGGCGCGATCCAGCCCGCAGCAGCCGGCCGGGTTGGTGCGCAGCCAGCGCTCTAGGTCGCCCCGGGCTGCGAGGGCCGCGGTCTCGGCCGCCACCTGACCGGTGACGTCGACGACGTAGGAGAGGATGGCCTGGTGCCCGCCGGGACGGCCTGTGAGGACGATGCGGGTCCAATCGCAGTGGCGCACCTCGCCCGCCCGGGTCCGGATGCGGTTTCGATGGACGAGGTAACGGTCGTGACCGGACCTGAGTCGGTCCAGGACTGCGTCGACGAAGGCGACGTCGGCCTCGTGTACCAGGTCGAGCGCGTCGAGGCGGCTGCCCAGGACCTCCGCCGCGCTCCAGCCGAACATCCGCTCGGCGGCCCCGGCCCACGTCCGGATCGTGTCGTCCTTGTCGGTCTCGAGGATGGCCACCGGAAGCGCGCCCAGGTGCTCGAGCACCGGGCTGCTCTTGCGGACCGACGGCCTGGGACGTGCGCGCGTCATGTCACGGCTCTCTGGGCCATGATGGGGGGAGCGGCTGACTCCGAAGGGTGCGCAGTGTTCCCGCTCTTACCTGTGGAGAACAACCGCGTATTTCCTGTGGCTTTCTCGCTCCCGCCTGTGGAGAACAAGCGCGAATTTCCTGGGCTTTCTCTCGCACCTGAAAACTTTTGCCGCGCACGGATGTGGCCACCGGAGTCCTCCCCAGCAGGTCCTCGACGAGGTGCCCCCCACGAGGTGTCCCCCACGAGGCCCCACGAGGTGTCAGACACCTCGTTCATGCCACTCAATTGTAGGTCGCGCTGAACAGGAAGCCGCCGCCGAACGTGGTCCAGGTGGCGGTGCCGGTGCCGTGGTCGTGGTTCGACGCGAAGAAGCCCTCCACGGCCACTCCCAGTCCCCAGTGCGCGCTCACCCACCATTCCTTGCCGAGCGCGAGCTTGGCGCCAAACCCGGTCTTGGTTCGGTCGACGAAGCCCATGCCGTTGTCGAGCGTCAGCGCGGTGAACGACGGACTCAGGGAAACGAAGACGTTGGCGGGCATGAAGTAGTGGGTCACGTTCAGCCCCACCCCGGCGACCGCGGTTGCTCCCCAGGTCGAACCGCCCGGCGAGGGGCCGGCCGCGGCCCAGAGATCGCCGGCGATGATCCAGTCCTCGGCCACCGCGCCGCCGATGACGATCGAGAGCGGCAGCGCAGCCCCCGAGAGAGTGGGGCCGCCCTGCGACGCGGACGTGCCGAGGTAGCCCACGCCGATGTCGAGATGGAGATAGAACCCGAGATGCCGGTGCGCGGTCGGATCCGGGGCGGCTACCACTCCGCTCTCCTGTCCGAATGCAACGCCCGCAGCCGTGAGCCACCACAGGAGCAGTGCTCTCTTCATTCGCGGCCCTCCGGGTGGCGCCGACTACCACCAGCCGCCCGGTGATGGCGGGGAACCCGCGGCGGGCCATCAGCCGCGCTTCAGGCGACCTGCAGAGGCCGCGCCGGGCCGTCGGTGACCGGCGCCTCCTCGGCGGCGGGTTCCCCTAGAGGCCCGTGCACGAGAACACCAGGCCAGCGCCGAGCGTGCGCAGCGTCTGTCCGCCGTCCCGATTGACGGACAGGAACAGCTCTCCGGCGACGCCGAGGCGTACCCAGGAGCTCAGCGCCCAGTCCTTGCCCAGGAGCACCTTCACGCCGAGGCCGATGTCCGAGCTGTCGTACTCGACGTAGTCGCTGGCATCCGTGATGGCCAGGCGCGTCCCGGACACGACGACGGAGGCGAAGACACCGACCGGGACGATGTACCGCGTGACGTTCAGTCCGAGCGCCTGGAGCTCCACCGACGTGTCCGCGCCGAGGGCGCTCGCCGACAGTGACCTCCAGCTCCAGAACTCGACGGCCAGGGCCCACTCGTCGTTCGGAGCCCAGCCGGCCGCCAGGCCCACTCCGAGCGCGGCGCCCTGGGTGGCGAAGGTGGATGCGCCCTTCGAGCCGGTGGTCCGCAGATAGCCCGCGCCGAGATCGACATGGAAGAACAGCCCGAGGTGCTGGTGTTGCTCGGGCGTCGCTCCGGCGGGTGTGACCGCGCGACCCGGCTCACCCGCCGCAGGAGGCACGATGGCGGCCGGAGGAGCGGAGGCCGGGGGCTCGACGACCGGAGCGGTGTCGTGCAGGGACGGCGGCGGAGGCGCGATGGCGGCCGGAGGAGCGGAGGCCGGGGGCTCGACGAGGGGAGCGG
>DASROG010000122.1:0-9483 GCA_035646995.1 Myxococcaceae bacterium | reverse complement strand
GTCGAAGGCCGGCACAGCCCATCGCGCGTCCCTCTTCGCGGGCGACCACCACCGCCGCTCCGGGGCCGCGGAAGTCCTCCGGCCACCGAGAGAGCACGTCCACCCGGGCCGGAGCGAGCCGGTCCCGCAGCTCAAGGAAGTACGCCTCGAGCAGCCGGCTCGCCTCCGGCGCGTCCGGATCCACGGGCACGACCTCCAGCGAATTCCGGTCCATCGGGAGGACCTCAGCACGGGCGGGGTGACACAGTCCGGGCCCCGTGGATCGAGAACAGCCCGCCCCGGCCACGGCGCAGGCTCCGCCGTCTCTTCCCCGGACGCTTCAGGCCAGCGAGTCCATCACCTCGTCCAGCGCCTTCTTCGGCGGCCGGGTGAGGGACTCCGGGAGGGTGGCCAGCGGAGCGTCCGCCACGTTGAGGAGATCGAAGAAGCTCGGCGCCTCGGTGTTCAGGTACAGCACCCCGGTCAACACCTCCTGCTGGGCGTGCGAGGTCATGATCCGGGTGACTGCCGCGATCTTGCTCCGCGGGTCGTAGCTCTCCTCCAGCTTCCGCAGCTGCAGTCGCGAGCCGTCGTGCATCTTCACCGAGACCATGCTGCCCGGGTCGTAATCCACCGCGATGTCCTCGTACGAGGGGATGAAGGACAGCTCGTTGATCGGCTCGTCGTGGTCCTTCATGTACGAGTACGACTTGGTCGACCCCTCGTGGTCGTTGAAGGTCACGCAGGGCGAGATGACGTCGAGCACCGCGGTCCCCCGGTGCACGGTGGCCGCCTTGAGCATCGCCGAGAGCTGCTTCTTGTCCCCGGAGAAGCTCCGGCCCACGAAGGTCGCCCCCAGCTGGATGGCGAGGAGACAGGTGTCGATGGCCGGAAGCTGGTTGACCACCCCCGACTTGGAGGTGGAACCGGCGTCGGCGGTGGCGCTGAACTGGCCCTTGGTCAGCCCGTACACGCCGTTGTCCTCGATGATGTAGACCAGCGGCAGGTTCCGGCGGACCAGGTGCACGAACTGCCCGATCCCGATGGACGCGGTGTCGCCGTCGCCGGAGACCCCGAGGCCGATGAGCGTCCTGTTGGCGAGCAGCGCCCCGGTGGCCACCGACGGCATGCGCCCGTGCACCGCGTTGAAGGCGTGCGCCCGGCTCATGAAGTAGGCCGGCGTCTTCGACGAGCAGCCGATGCCCGACAGCTTCGCCACCCGCTCGGGTGGGATGCCCAGCTCGAACATCGACTCGAGGATTCGCTCGCTGATCGCGTTGTGCCCGCATCCGGCGCAGAGCGTGGTCTTGCTGCCCTTGTAGTCGGACTGGGTGAGCCCCAGACGGTTCGTCTTGTCAGCCATGGCTTACCGGCCCTCCCGGGCGGCGATCTCGTCGGTCACGCTGCGGGCATCCAGGGGAAGCCCGGGGATGTGGGCCATCGGCCGCAGACGCGTCACCAGCTCTGCCGGCAGGTCCAGCTTCAGCAAGGCGGCCAGCTGTCCGTCGCGGTTCTGCTCCACGACGTACACCCGCGGGTGCTGCTCCACGAAGGCCTTCACCTCCGCCGCGAACGGGTAGGCCAGCACGCGGAGGTAATCGGTCCGGACCCCCTTCTCCTTCATCAGCTGATCGCGGGACTCGAGGAGCGCATGGTGGCTCGAGCCGTAGCCGATGATGCCCACCTCCGCCCCCGAGCCGTCCACGATGGGGGCTGGCAGCTCCCTCCGGGCGGTCTCCATCTTCCTCTCCAGCCGGTCGAGGTTGTTCACCCAGTCGTCCGGACGCTCCGAGTACTGGGCCTTCTCGTTGTGGCCGGTGCCGCGGGTGAAGTACGCGGCGACCGGGTGGTCGGTGCCCGGCAGGGTCCGGTAGGGGATGCCGTCGCCGTCAACGTCACGGTACCGGTCGAAGCCGCCCAGCCTCTCCAGATCTTCCTTGGAGAGCACCTTCCCTCGCGCGATGGGCTTCTCGGGGTAGGTGAACGGCTCGGACATCCAGTAGTTCATCCCCAGGTCGAGGTCGGAGAGCACGAACACCGGCGTCTGGAACCGCTCGGCGACCTCGAAGGCCTCCACGCCGAACCGGAAGCACTCCTCGACCGTCCCGGGGAATAGAAGGATCTGCCGCGTGTCCCCGTGGGACAGGAAGGCGGTGGAGAGCACGTCCCCCTGCGAGGTCCGGGTCGGGAGCCCGGTGGACGGTCCGACTCGCTGCACGTCCCAGATGACCGCCGGGATCTCCGCGAAGTACGCGAGGCCGGCGAACTCGGACATCAGCGAGATGCCGGGGCCGGCGGTGGCGGTCATCGCCCGCGCGCCTGCCCAGCCCGCGCCCACCACCATGCCCACCGCGGCCAGCTCGTCCTCGGCCTGCACGATGGCGAAGGTGCTCTTGCCGTCCGGCCCCATCCGGTAGCGGCGCATGTACCCGATGAGCGTCTCCACCAGCGACGAGGAGGGAGTGATCGGGTACCAGGTCACCACCGTCACCCCTCCGAACATCGCGCCCAGCGCGGCGGCCGCGTTCCCGTCGATGATGATCTTCCCGCGGTTGGCATCCATCCGCTGGACCTGGAAGGGGTCCTTCTTCACCAGCGACGCCTTGGCGAAGTCGAAGCCCGCCCGCGCCGCGCGCACGTTCAGCTCCGCGGCCTTGGCCTTCTTCCGGAATTGCTTGGCGATCGCCGCCTCGACCTCGCTCATCTCCAGCCCGAGGAGGTGGGCCACCACTCCCACGTACGCCATGTTCCTCAGCAGCTTCTTCAGCTTGGCGTCACTGGTGACCGGCTGGATCACCTTGTCGAACGGGACCGGGTAGAACGCCACGTCGGAGCGGACCCCGCCGAGCTGCAGCGGCTCGTCGAACACCACCGCCGAGCCGGGGCGCAGCGACAGCACATCCTCCCGCGCGGTCTCGACATTCATCGCCACCAGGAGATCGATCTCCTTCTTCCGCGCGATCCACCCGTCCTTGCTGGCGCGGATGGTGTACCAGGTGGGGAGCCCCGCGATGTTCGAGGGGAAGAGGTTCTTCGCCGACACCGGGACGCCCATCTGGAACAGCGTCCGGAGCAGCACCATGTTCGCGCTCTGCGAGCCGGACCCGTTCACGGTCGCGACCTGCAGGCTCATGTCGTTGATCACCGTCGATACGCTCTGGCTCATGGACCTCCTCGACACCCCTTGGAGCGCTACAGTCGCACCCGGGAGGCCGGCGCGGCAACTTTCGCGTGCAGTTCCGCCAGCCTACGGCGCCCTGGACCCCGAGTGCGCCCCGGACGAACGCACGGCCCGGGCCGGTGATTCCGAGCGCAGACCGAGCTTTCGCTCGGCCCACCGCGTCGCCCCGAACACCGCGACCCACAGCGCGAGCCCGCCCGCGATGCGCGGCGCGAGCCAGCGGAGCCACGGGCCCACGCCCCGCCGCTCGCGGCTTGCCAGCCAGAGGAGCAGGCCGAGCACGGCGAGCCACACTGCGGTGGCGACTGCCCAGGCGATGGCGTCGTTGCGTTCCAGGCGGGCTCCCTGGACAGAACGTGCCACACTCCGCCCCCCCTCGCGCCACTGGCCGTGAGCACGGGTGGTCCACACGTCCACCTCCGGACCGCGCGAGGGCCCCCCTTCGCTGCAGGATTCCGCCACGGCCTGCTGAACCCGGGCGCCGCGACGGGCTCGACCAGCCGCAGCCTTCGTGACTCGCAGCTCGACGGCCAGGGTTGACCGCGCGAAGACCGCCGTTGCCTGCACACCGGTTGCCCGGGCCAGCCGGCATGACCGATGCCCCGACGATGCTCCTCCGTCCCCTTCTCCTCGCCGGTTCGCTGACCCTCGCCTGCGCGTCCTCGGATCTTCCCCGCGGGACCGCCTCGGCCCAGGCCGCCGATGCCGGCCGCCCGTCCGCGGTCGCGCCCGCCGCCGCCGCCGACCTTGCGGGAATCGACCTCGCCGGGATGGACCGCTCCGTCGCTCCGGGCGACGACTTCTTCCTCCACGCCAACGGGGACTGGCTGAAGCAGACGGAGATCCCCGGGGACAAGTCGGCCTGGGGCACGTTCAACATCCTTGCGGAGCAGGCGCTGCAGCGGACCCGTGCGCTCCTCGAGGACGCCGCCGCCTCCACCGCACCCGCCGGCTCCGAGGAGCGCAAGGTGGGCGACTTCTACGCCAGCGCCCTCGACGAGGCCGCCGTCGAGGCGAAGGGTCTCGCCCCGCTCCAGCACCGTCTCGCGGCCATCGCCGCGTTGCGCGACAAGCGGGCGCTGGCACGTGCGCTGGGGGAAGACCTGCGGCTCGACGTGGACCCGCTGAACAACGGCGTCTTCCAGACCAGCCGTCTCTTCGGGTTCTGGGTGGCGCCGGACCTGAACCGCGGGGGGACCCACGCCGGGTACCTCCTCCAGGGTGGGCTGGGGATGCCGGACCGCGAGTACTACCTCTCCGACAGCCCCAAGATGACGGCCACCCGCGACCGGTACCGGGCGCACGTGGCGAAGGTCCTGTCCCTCGCCGGTATCCCCGAGGCGGAGGTCCGGGCCGGCCGCATCGTGGCGCTCGAGACGCGCATCGCCCGGGCGCACGCCAGCCGCGCCGATTCACTCGAGGTGCGCAAGGCCAACAATCCCTGGCCGGTGGCCGAGCTCCCCCAGAGGGCTCCCGGCCTGGACTGGCCGGCCTTCCTCGCAGGAGCCGGACTGGAGCGGCAGAAGGTGCTCATCCTCTGGCAGCCGGGGGCGGTCCGCAGCATCGCCGCGCTGGTGAAGCAGGTGCCGCTCGCCACCTGGAAGGAGTGGATGACCTTCCACGCCGTGAATCGAAGGGGCGCGCTTCTCCCGCGGGCCTTTGTGGAGGAGAACTTCGACTTCTACGGGCGCACGCTGAGCGGCGCTCCTCAGCACTCCGAGCGCTGGAAGCGAGCCACCGCCCTCACCAGCGCGCAGCTTCCCGACGCCGTGGGCAAGGTCTACGCGGGTCGGCACTTCCCGCCCGAGGCCAAGGCCCAGGTCCAGGCGATGGTGCGAGACATCATCGCCGCGTTCGACCGTCGCATCGCCGCGCTCGACTGGATGACTCCGGAGACCAAGGCCCGGGCGCAGGAGAAGGTCCGGACGCTGTACGTGGGCGTCGGCTACCCCGATCGCTGGAAGGACATCTCCGGGCTGGAGATCCGCAAGGCAGAGCTCCTGGGGAACGTCGAGCGGGCCGAGCTGTTCGAGTACCGCAGCTGGGTGGCACGCCTGGGACAGCCGGCGGACCGGACCGAGTGGGCGATGAGTGCGCAGACGGTGAACGCGATCAACCTGCCGCTGCAGAACGCGCTGAACTTCCCCGCGGCCATCCTCGAGGCGCCCTTCTTCGACCCGGCTGCACCCGCCGCCGCCAACTACGGGGCGATCGGCACGGTCATCGGCCACGAGATCTGTCACAGCTTCGACGACCAGGGCGCGCTCTTCGACGCCGAAGGCCGCTTCCACAACTGGTGGACCCTGGCCGACTTCGCGCGCTTCGAGGAGTCCGGGAACCGGCTGGTGGCCCAGTACGACGCCTACCGCCCGTTCCCCGACCTGCACGTGAACGGGAAGCTGACCCTGAGCGAGAACATCGCAGACGTCGCGGGGCTGTCCGCTGCGCTCGAGGGCTGGCGCGCCTCGCTCCAGGGCCGGCACGCACCCGAGGTGGGAGGGTTCAGCGGCGAGCAGCAAGTCTTCCTCGCCTACGCCCAGACCTGGCGGAGCAAGCTCCGCGAACCGCTCGCGCGGCAGTACCTGGTCGCGGACGGGCACGCCCCGGACCACTACCGGGCGCTGACGGTCCGGAACGTCGATGCCTGGTACGAGGCGTTCCAGGTCCGGCCGGGCCAGGCGCTCTTCCTCGCGCCGTCGGATCGGGTGCGGGTCTGGTGAGCGGCCGCTGCTTCGCACTTGAAACGGACCCGGCCTTGCATGAAGGGAAGGTATGACCCAGCGCCTCGGCTTCCTCCTGCTCCTCTCACTGGTCCTCGGCTGCGCCTCCGATCCCGGGCGGAACGCAGCCCCGCCCCCGCCGGCGGCGCCGCAGGGAGGACCCGCGCCGGCGGCAGCGGCGGTCGACGCGGGCGCGCACGCCATCGATCTCGCGGGAATGGATCGGTCCGTCTCGCCCGGCGACGACTTCTTCCTCCACGCCAACGGCACCTGGCTCAAGCAGACGGAGATTCCCGCGGACTCGAGTCGCTGGGGAAGCTTCAACATGCTCGCCGAGCAGTCGATGCAGCGCGTCCGCGCCGCGCTCGAGGCGGCGGCCGCCGGCAGCGCGTCCGCCGGTTCGGAGGAGCGGAAGGTGGGCGACTTCTACGCCAGCTACCTGGACGAGGCCGCCGTCGAGGCGCGCGGGATCGAGCCGCTCCGGCCGCAGCTCGCCGCCATCTCCGCGCTGCGCGACCGCACCGCGTTGGCCCGGGCGCTCGGCGCGGACCTCCGCACCGACGTCGACTCGCTGAACGCCACGCACTACCACACCAGCCGGCTCTTCGGATTCTGGGTGGGGCCGGACCTGAACCAGCCCACCGTCTATGCGGGCTACCTGTTCCAGGGCGGTCTGGGGATGCCCGACCGCGAGTACTACCTGTCGACCAACCCCAAGATGGTCGCCACCCGCGACGGCTACCGGGCCCACGTCGCCCGGGTACTCACCCTGGCCGGCATCGCCGATGCCGAACGGAAGGCCGCCCGAATCCTGGACCTCGAGACCCGGATGGCCCGGGTGCACGCCACCCGCGCCGACTCGCTGGAGGTTCGCCACGCCGCGCCCTGGAAGCGCACCGAGTTCGGCCGGCGCGCCCCCGGGCTGGACTGGAAGGCGTTCTTCGTCGGGGCCGGGCTGCAGCAGCAGCAGACCGTGGTGGTGTGGCAGCCGGCGGCGGTCACGGGACTGGCCGCGCTGGTGAAGCAGGTGCCGCTCGCCACCTGGAAGGAGTGGATGACCTTCCACGCCGTGGATCGGCTGGCCCCGGTGCTTCCCCGAGCCTTCGTCGAGGAGAACTTCGCCTTCTACGGCAAGGTCCTGGCCGGAACGCCCGAGCTCCCCGCCCGGTGGAAGCGAGCGGTGGAGGCCATCGCCGAGCTCCGCTCCAAGCAGGTCGGCTTCCGCGAGGGAGCGGGCATGGGGGATGCGGCGGGGAAGCTCTACGTGGCCCGCCACTTCCCGCCCTCGGCCAAGGCCCAGATTGAGGAGATGGTCCGGCAGATCGCCGCTGCCTTCGACCGCCGCATCGAGGCGCTCGACTGGATGGCCCCGGAGACCAAGGCCCAGGCACAGGCGAAGGTCCGGAGCCTCCGCGTGGGCGTGGGGTACCCCGACCACTGGGTGGACTACTCGGGCCTGGCGATCTCCCGGGGAGACCTCCTGGGCAACATGGAGCGCGCCGCCCTCTTCGACTACCGCCGCCGGGTCGGCCTGCTCGGCAAGCCGGTGGACCGGAGCGAGTGGTGCATGGAGCCCCAGACCGTCAACGCGGTCAACCTGCCGCTGCACAACGGCCTGAACTTCCCCGCGGCAATCCTCGAGACTCCGTTCTTCGACCCCCGGGCTCCGGCGGCGGTGAACTACGGGGCGATCGGCACCGTCATCGGCCACGAGGTGAGCCACAGCTTCGACGACCAGGGAGCGATGTTCGATGCCGAGGGGCGGCTGCGGAACTGGTGGACGCCGGCGGACTTCGCGAAGTTCGAGCAGTCCGGGGCGCGCCTCGTCGCCCAGTTCGACGCCTACCGGCCGTTCCCCGACCTCCAGGTCAACGGAAAGCTCACGCTGAGCGAGAACATCGCCGACGTGGCGGGCATCGCCGCCGCCCACGACGGCTGGCGCGCCTCGCTGGGCGGAAAGGAGCCGCCGGAGGTCGGAGGGCTCACCGGCGAGCAGCAGTTCTTCCTCGCCTACGCCCAGAACTGGCGGGCGAAGGTCCGCGAGCCGCTGGCGCGCCAGTTCCTCCTCACCGACGGACACGCCCCGGCTCACTACCGCGCGCTCTCGGTGCGCAACGCCGATGCCTGGTACTCCGCCTTCGGCGTGAAGCCGGGGCAGGCCCTGTACCTCGCCCCCGAGGACCGGGTCAGGGTGTGGTGAGGGTCGGAGCCTAGCGGCCCCTGGTGAGCCGGCTGACCACCTGGGCCAGCCGCTCGCGGGCAGGCGTGCCGAAGGCGGTCTCCACCCATCGCCGGGCATCGTGGCGCGCGGCGCGACGCACCGCCGCCGCCACCGGCCCCCGGAGCGCCTGCTTGACGTCACGGAAGGCCGGCCGCGGCAGCGCAGCGAGCTCCGCGGCGCGGCCCCGCGCCTGCTCCAGCAGCACCGCCGGGGGGACCACCGCCTCGACCAGACCCAGGTCCCGTGCCTCCTCCGGAGCGAGCAGCCGCCCCTCCAGCGCGACCGGTCGCAGAGACGCCGGAGACACCTGGCAGCGGAGCGTCTCCAGCACCACCACCGGCAGCCCGAGGCCGATCTGCACCTCGTTGAGCCCGATGCGGTAGTCGCCGGCTGCCGCGAGCCGCACGTCGGCCTGCATCGCCAGCACGCACCCGCCGGCGATGGCGTGCCCGTTGATGGCGGCCACCACCGGCACCGGCAGGGTGAACACGCGAAGCATCACCTCGGAGAAGCGCCGGATGAAGCGCTCCAGTCCGGGCCGGTCGAGCGAGACCAGCTCCGGCAGGTCCAGCCCCGCGGAGAACGCGCTGCCCTCTCCGGTCAGCACCAGGGCCGCGGCGCCCGAGGCGGTGACGGCATCGAGCTGGGCCGAGAGCCGCTCCAGGAACGCGGCGCCGATCGCGTTGGCCTTGCCGGCCCGCATCGGCAGGACGGCCACCTCGCCCGAGGTCTGGATCTCCATGGCGCCACTACATCGTGAGCCCGCCGTCCACGTCCACCGTGCGGCCGTTGAAGTACTCGCACTCGATGCAGAACCTGACCGCCATCCAGATGTCCTCCGGCTCCCCCATGCGTCCCGCGGGGATGGCCGAGACCAGGGCCTCTCGGGCCCGGGGGTTCATCGATCGGGTCATCGGGGTGTCGATCATCCCCGGCGCCACGGCCGTCGCCCGGATGCCGAAGGGGGCGAACTCCCGCGCCCAGGTGAAGGTGTTCGCCGCCAGCGCGGCCTTGGCCGCGACGTAGTTGGACTGTCCGCGGTTCCCGTGCCGGGCGATGCTCGACATGCTCACCACCACTCCGGGGCGGGTGCCGGTCTCGACCATCTTCCGCACCGCCTCGCGGACCAGCAAGGTGGCCCCGGTGAGGTTGACCGCCAGCACCGCGTCCCACTGCTCCTTGGGAAGCACGGTCACCTCGCCCGTGTGCCGGTCCTTCTTCACCAGGAGCCCGTCCCGGAGGATCCCGGCGTTGTTCAGCACCGCGTTCAGCCCGCCCATCGCGCCGTGCGCCCACTCGACGAAGGCACGCACCTCCGACTCCTGGGAGACGTCGAGCGCCCGGGCGTGGAGCTTGCCGCTGCTCCCCCGCGCCAGCTCCAG
>DASROG010000121.1:0-10278 GCA_035646995.1 Myxococcaceae bacterium | reverse complement strand
GGCTCGAGCCGATTCACCCAGCTGCGTCGCCGCGAGGAAGAAGAGCTGCGCGCCGGGAGGGTAGGGGCTCGGCACGTCGGGGTTGTTCACCGGCCAGCTCTCGCTCGTGCGCAGGGGCGCGAAGGCAGGGTCGGCCGGAATCACCGTGTACGGGCTGAGACCTGCGCGGACGAGGCGGGCGTCCCAGACGTAGCGGCGGACGTCGGCGCCCGGTTCCGGAGGTGCGAGCAGCATGGGAACGCGCCAGGCGAGAGCCAGCGCGGCGCAGGCGCTCAGCGCGCGCCCGGAAGGCCGCAGGCCGCTCGCGACCTGGTGCAGCGTCGCGAGATACCCGACCGTGGCGATCCCCAGCAGGATGAAGAAACGGGCCGAGCCGTCGTCCGGTCGAAGCAGCCCGAAGAGGAGCAGCGCCGGGCCGACGAGGGCGCCGCCAACCCAGAACCCATCGCTGGAGCGCATCGGTCTCGTGGCGTCACCCGGTGTCCTCGTCGCGAGCGTCCGGGCCCGGTCGCCACGACGCGAGCAGCGCGGCGGTGCGAGGCGCTCGCGCGGGGTCGATGCGCAGCTCGGCGGCGAGCCGGCGCAGGTCCGCCGGCACGTCGACGTCGTACCACGCCTCGGTGAACGCCACCGACAAGCCGAGCGCCCGCGCGTTGGCGAGCAGCGCATCGCGAGCGCCGCCCGTGCCGAGCGGGGCCATCTCGAAGAGCCGCGGGTGCATCCCAGACGCGCCGACGAGATAGTAGCCGCCGTCCTCGGTCGGTCCCACCACCACCTCGTTCCTTTCCAGGAGCTCGAAGGCCGACTCGAGGATGGGAAGTGGCAGGTGCGGACTGTCGCTGTCCACCGCGACGACGTGGCGGAACTCGGCGACGAACCGTTCGAATACCGTAACGAGTGCAGCGGCGAGCCCTTTGCCGTGCTGGCCGACGACATGCACACCCGCTGGCAGACGGGCCTCGATGTCGCCCACGTCCTCCGAGGGGCACATCACAGCCACGTGGATGCGGGGAAGCTGCTGCACCAGCGCGACCGTGTCGCGCAGCATGCACTCCGAGAGCTGGACGACGGCGGGCGTGGGGTAGTCGCCGGTCAGCCTCGTCTTCACGAAGCCTTCCCGGGGGGCCTTCGCCATGACCACCACGGCGCCGCGAGGGTCCTGCATCCCCGAAACGGGCCCCTGCCGACTCATGTGGCCGGGCCCGGTTCAGCTGGACTCCGGGCGGTGCGCACCCGGTTCTTCACGATCCCCCAGAGGATGTGCCAGGCGGCGCCGACCGAGCCTCTCCAGGTCCCGCTGATCTTCGAGACGCCGATGCGCGGATGGTAGCTGACGGGGACCTCCACCACGCGATACCCGCACATCGCGCCCCGGGTCACCAGCTCGACCGCCCATCCATAGGTCATCTCGCGCAGGTGCAGCGCCCGGAGGACCTCGGAACGCACGGCCCGGAATGGCCCGAGATCGGTCAGCGAGATACCGTACAACCATCGAATCAAGGTCGCCGCGAGGCGGTTGCCGAACACCGCGTGCCACGGCATCGCTCCGGGCACGAGGCCGCCTGCCAGCCGCGAGCCGAGCACGATGTCTGCACCGCCTTCGCGGATCGGGTCGAGCAGGCGGCCCAGCTCTCGAGGCCGATCGCTGTAGTCCCCGTCCAGAAACACGACGGTGTCCGGGTCCTTCGCCGCCGCGACGCCGGTCAGGCAGGCCCGACCGTAGCCTCGGCGCGGCTCGAGGACGACGCGTGCGCCACGGGCTGCGGCGATCTCGCGTGTCCCGTCCGTCGAGCCTGCGTCGACGACCAGCACCTCGGCCACGAGGGAGGCGGGAATGTCGTCGAGGACCTGCGCAATCGAGCCCGCCTCGTTGAAGGTCGGGATGACGACGCTGACCCGCATTCCGGCCCGACCTACCCGATGCGCCGCCAGTTTGGAAACCGGCGCGCAAGCAGGCCGTCCAGGCCCCAGGCGCGGCCGGCCCGCGCCCAGGCGAGGGTGAAGGCGACGATGACCGGCATGGCCAGCTCCCAGACCCAGGACGTGCCGAGCTCCGACACCCAGAGGCTGAAGAGGAACAGTCCGGCGGCGGCGGCGACCACCCGCGTGGCGCCCCCCGCGACCAGGAGCACGCCGAACCCGAGCTCGGTCAGGGCCTGCAGCGGCCCGGCGAAGCGCGCGTTGGCGGCCGCAGCGGACATGACCCCTTTCCAGATGTCGGGCGCGTGTCCGTTCTTCAGATAGTAGTCGATGACTCCCTTGTAGCCCGCTGGCGAGTACGCGCCCTTGCCCAGGTTCTCGAAGAACACCCAGACGAACATCGCGCCGAGCGCCACCCGCAGCACTGCCAGCGCGCGCTGCTCGCGGGTTGCCCCGATCGTCTCTGCCGCGTGTTCGTCCAAGGATCCCTCCCTCCCTTGGTCTGGCGAGTCGTCGCCTCGTTACACTATAGCCCACGCACTGGCTCAGAAATCCTGGGCGGTCGGCCGCAAACCGTGTCGGCAGCTCGCTGGAGTCTCTCGTCAGCGCGCAGGCGGAGCGGAACCACGTCCGGGGAGCCGCTGCCGTAGCTCCTGGAACACCCACTCGTTTCCGTCGGGGTCCTTGAACCCGGCGAAGGACGCGTAGCTCTTCCGTTCCGGGTCCGGGCCGGGAAGGGGCGGGCGAGCGGCGCCGGGGTATGGAAGATCTCGGACACCGAGACTCCACGCCGAACCAGGTCGGCGCGCGCGGCCTCGATGTCGAACACGATGAGATACAGACTCTTGAGCCCTCCTGGTGTGGAGGTCGTGAGGCCCTTCCCGATCCAGATCGATGCATCCGAGCCCGGCGGCGTGAATTGCACCACCCGGCGGTCACCGGAGACGAAATCTGCGTCAAGCCGCCACCCGAGCTGCTCGTAGAAACGCTTGGCTCTGTCGACGTCGGAGACCGGCACGACGACCACTTCCAGCTTCATGTCCATGACTGCCTCCTGCTCGGGTTCAACCGAAGGTGAAGGAGAAAGCTGCTGCACCTGGCTCGAGGAACTCGAGCTCGAGGACGCGATCGGCGATCGGACCGGGCTGGCGGATCAGCTGATACATCCGCTGCTCCCGGAGCGTCCCGAATCCGTCCTGGTCGACGTCCAGTCCATGCGACGCGGCCGGCGGCTTTCCATCGAGCAGCACGCGGAAGCGGATCTCCTTGCCACGTGTCGCAGGTGCCATGACGAGATGCAGGTCCCGCGCGTGGAACCGGTAGACGATCTTTCCTCCGGCTGTTCCGACCGCCGCCCGGTCCTCGGACACGGTCCAGAGCCCCGAGAGAGCCCAGCCGTTCAGGCCGAGACGTCCGGGAACCGCATACTGACGAGGCTCACCACGCGCGATTCCGCCGGGCGACGCGAAGCCCTCGGTGCGCCTGAAGCCGAGATAGTTCTCCGGCGATCGGAGATTCTTCCAGTCGGCCGGCTTCTCGGTGCCTCGCGCATCCACGACGGTCGGTTTGGAGTCGAGGTCGCGGGCTCCGGCCTCGCCGAGCAGCTGGCGGATGACCCGCTCGGCCTCGTCGTAACCCTCCTCGCCGAACACCTGGTGCCGGAGTCGACCGCGGGCATCGAAGACGTAGAGCGCTGGCCAGTACTCGTTCCCGAATGCCCGCCAGATTGCGAAGTCGTTGTCGACCGCGACCGGATAGGCGACTCCGATCTCCTTCATCGCCTGACGGACGTTGTCCAGGTCGTGCTCGAAGGTGAACTCCGGAGAGTGCACGCCGATGAGCAGCAGCCCCGACTTCCCGTACCGCTCGACCCAGGCCCGCAGATACGGAACCGTACGTCGCCAGTTGATGCAGGTGTAGGTCCAGAAGTCGATCAGGACCACCTTGCCGCGCAGCTGCTCGGCGCCGATCGGTGGCGTGTTGAGCCAGGTGGTGGCGGTGGAGAGGGAGGGAATCATCCCCTCCGGAGAAGAGGGAGCTGAGGGCGAGACCATGTGGGCTCCGCTGTGGCCGCGAGTGGGGGGCTCCCCGGCGTTGGCCGTGACCGCTGCGAGGAGCGTGAGCAGGGTTCTCATCTCGTCTCTCCGGACCCCGCGTCAGCTCGAGGAGGCGGCGACGTCGAGCACCGCCCTGGCGAACGCCTCCGGAGCCTCCTGGGGCACGTTGTGCCCGATGCCCTTGAGGATCCGGTGGGAGTACGTCCCCGAGAACATCTTCGCGTACGCGGCTCCATCCGCTGCGGGGCCGTCGAAGTCGCTGGCGATGGTGATCGTGGGGACGGAGATCACCGGCCGCGCGAACAGCTTCTTCTCCAGATCGTCGTAACGAGGCTCGCCCTGGGCCAGGCTGAGGCGCCACCGGTAGTTGTGGATGACGATCTGGACGTGGTCCGGGTTCTCGAACGACTCCGCCGTCCTCCCGTAGGTCGCGTCGTCGAACCTCCACCGGGGCGAGGCGATCCTCCAGATGAGCTTGTTGAAATCGCGCCGATTCTCCGCGTAGCCCAGCCGGCCTCGCTCGGTCGCGAAGTAGTACTGGTACCACCAGCCGTACTCGGCCACCGGAGGCAAGGGCTTCAGATTCGCCTCCAGGCTGGTGATCAGGTATCCGCTGACGGCCACGAGAGCCCGGCACCGCTCCGGCCAGAGCGCAGCGACGGTGGCCGCTGTTCGCGATCCCCAGTCGAACCCGGCGATGATCGCCTTCTGGATCTTCAGCGCATCCAGGAGCGCGATGACGTCCAGCGCGACGACCGACTGCTGTGCGTTCCGGACGGTGTCCGGAGACAGGAACCGCGTCGTCCCGTATCCGCGCAGGTACGGCACGATGGCCCGGTAGCCGGCGGATGCCAGCGACGGCGCAACCCGTTCGTAGCTGTGGATGTCGTATGGCCAGCCGTGGAGGAGGATGACCGGGTAGCCAGCAGCGGGTCCGAGGTCGACGTACCCGACGTTCAGGAGACCCGCGTCGATCTGCTTCACCGGGCCGAATGGCGGGAGCGGCCGATTCTTCGGGGGACGCGCGGCGGAGCTCTGGCCTTCGCTCGCCCGGGCGACCCCGGCGACCAGTCCCAGAGACGCTGCAGTGAGCGTCCTTGCCGCGGCTCCGAGGAAGAGACGACGCTCATGCTTCACGCGCGCGGCCATGGTGCGGCTCCTTCGAGAAGTCCGTGAAGCGCGGCGCACCGTAGATCCGTCCGGCAAGCACTGTCACGACGGCGGGGATGGATGTGTCACCGCCACCGCGTTGCGGCGCTGCCTCGGCGCAGCTCGACGAGGGCGGGGCCACCTGGCGCTTCATCGTCGCGGATGGCGAACGTCGCGTGGGGGTCCCGCAGGTCGTTCGGACGTCACGGACGCTCGGGCACAACATGCGGACGTCCAGTCAAGCCGCTCGAGTCATCGGCCCCTAGGGTTTGGCCTGGCACTTCGGCCAGCTCACCAGAAGCCCTCCGGGAGACGAGAACGATGACTCACGCAATGCCAGCAGTCCGCCCGATGTCCACCGAGGCCGTGCTCCGGAAGCACCTGAGCGCGGCGACGGTGGGCGTGGACGCCCTCATCGAGGACTACACGGATCAGTCCGTGCTGATCACCCATGACGCCACCTACCGCGGGATCGCGGAGATCCGGCGCTTCTTCGCCGGCCTCCTCGAGAGTCTTCCCGTCGGGTTCTTCGAGACGATGAGGATGCGCCGGGAGGAGATCACCGGCGAGCTGGCGTACATCCTCTGGGACAGGGAGCCGTTCATCTCCCAGGCGACCGATACCTTCGTCGTGCGGAACGGAAAAATTCTGTTCCAGACCTTCACGGCCGTCACGGAGTGACGAGGCCGCGACCCGGTGCTGCGCAGACTGACCACGGCACCCTGCCGGGCGGTACTTTCTGCACGTGGGAGGCCTTGCCACGTGCAGGAAGGATCACCGGGGACCGACTGGGCTCCGCGCTCCCGGCGACGGGTCCTGATCGTCGCTCGTGGTGGACTCCCCCGTGCCTGACGACGGCACCCAGCCGGGCGGTACTTTCTGCACGTGGGAGCGCTTGCCACGTGCAGAAAGGATCACCGAGGGGCGGAACGGGCCCGGGACTCCCGCCGGCGGGTCCCGGTCGTCCCTCGAGGGCGGAGACTCCGCTGCATGCCCGACGGCGGCACCCAGCCGGGCGGTACTTTCTGCACGTGGGAGCGCTTGCCACGTGCAGAAAGGATCACCGAGGGGCCCAGAGGGCCCGGGACTCCCGGCGACAGCTCCCGGTCGTCCCCGAACTGGACTCCGCTCCATGCCCGACGACGGCACCCAGCCGGGCGGTACTTTCTGCACGTGGAAGGGCGTGCCACGTGCAGAAAGGATCACCGAGGGGGCCGAGAGGTCCCGGGACTCCCGGCGACCGACTTCCGGTCGTCCGTCGAACTGGACTCCCTCGATGCCTGAGGACGGCACCGAGCCGGGCGGTACCTTCTCCACGTGGAAAGGCGTGCCACGTGCAGAAAGGATCACCGAGGGGCCCAGAGGGCCCGGGACTCCCGGCGACCGGCCCGCGAGTACAGGCCTACGCGCGGGACAGCATCGTGATCCCGGGAGCCGGGCGTG
Source organism: Myxococcaceae bacterium (assembly GCA_035646995.1). GTDB lineage: Bacteria > Myxococcota > Myxococcia > Myxococcales > Myxococcaceae > RPRB01. Next base: position 3,709 of record DASROG010000121.1, on the reverse strand, counting down.
CTCCGTCCGCTTCGCCGCCCGGCGGCGCCCCGGCCTTGTCCCGAGCCGGCTCCGGACCCGCCGAGCCCCGGGCCGCGCGCTGGAGCAGCACCACGCCCGCGACCACGAGGGCGGCGGCCACGAGGGTTCGAGGGCCGAGCTGGTCGTCACCCACCGCACGGCCGAGGAGCAGGGCGATGACCGGATTCACGAAGGCGTAGGTCCCGACGGCGGCCGGGCTCGTGACCCGGAGGAGCCAGGTATACGACGCCATTCCCAGGACCGTCCCGCACAGGACCAGGAAGACCAGGGCCCATCCTGCCCGCGCGGTGAGTTGGACGGTTGCCCATCGCGCCCGCTCCGAGGAGAGCGCGCCGAACACCGCCACCACCACGCCGCCGCTCAAGAGCTGCATCGCGGTGGCCTGGACCGCCGAGGCTGGGCGCTCCCCGTCGCGAGCCACGAGCGAACCGACCGCCCAGGACAGCGCACAGAGCACCAGGGCGAGGCGATCGCCGCCGCGACCGCCCGAGAGGGCGGCCGACCCGGTCAGGAGCGCCGCCCCGGCCGCGCCCACGAGCAGGCCGACGACGACCAGCGGTGGGGGAGCGATCCGGCGGCGAAGAGAGTCAAGCAGGACGAGCCAGAGGGGGATGGCGGTCATCAGCAGCGCCGTCTCACCCGAGCTCACCCGCCGCTCGACGCTGGCCATCACCGAATGACACCCGAGGAACAGCAAGGTCCCGGCGACGGTGGCCCTGGCCCAGGCTCGCGCCGACACGGGAACCCATCCACCCCGGAGACGCAGCCAGAGCAGCAGGAGCGTGCCGCCGGCCCCGCACCGGATGGCGATGGTCATCAGCGGTGGCACGTCGGCGACCGCCCAGCGGATGGCGAGGAAGGTCGTTCCCCAGAACACGTAGATGGCGGCGAACGCGGCGACGACGGAGAGGGTGGCTGGCCGGCCCATGAGCGCGGGTTCCCGGGGAGTCAGCGCAGGCGGAGGCCGGCGTGGTGGACCAGGTCGAGGTGCCGGACCGTCTCCTGCCGACGGATCAGAAACGCGTCGTCCTCGGGGTAGAAGCGAGCCCGCTCGATGGGCTCGCCGGCGAAGCCGCGAATCGCCGCCTCGGAGTCCCAGAAGGTGAGGAGGAGGTAATCGGCGCGGTCTCCGGCGATCGCCCGGAGCGCGAGAACCCCCTGGTTCCCTGCAGCCCGCTGGTAGTCGCTCAGCCCGGTCCGGTGCAGGTACGCGAGGTACCGGTCGGCGTCCGCGGCGCGGGTGCTGCCTTCCCAGAGCCGGGTGATCAGGGGCTCCATCGCTCCTCCTCGACTGACACCATTATAGTGCCAGTTATAGGTGTCACACTAACGATGGATGCTGACACCTGTCAAGGCGATAAAACTGGTGTAAGCTACCCGACCATGGAGGCCCTGGAAACGCTCCCACCCTTTGCGCCGACGCTGCCGTTCAAGTTCGTCGGCGGTGACCGTGCGCTGGATCTGCTGAACACGGTGGACTGGACGACCTCCGGCCCGGCGCTGGACCGGCTCTCGGACTACGGGCGCCTGCTGGCGTGGGCGACGGAGGCCGGACTGCTCGGCACCGTCCAGGCGGGACGACTCCGGAAGCGGGCGGCGGCGGACCCCGCGGCGGCCGAGCGAGCCCTGGAGCGCAGCCGGGAGCTCCGGCGCGTGCTCCACCGGTGTGTGGTGGCGCTCGTCTCCGGCCGCGGTATCCCGGCGGCGCTGGAGCGGCTCCAGCCGTACCTCCAGGACGCGCTGGTTCATCTTGCCCTCGAGCCGGGTTCGCCCGGGACCTCCGGCGTCCGTCTCGGGTGGTCGGGGCTCGAGGAGTCCCTCGAGGGACCGATGTGGCCCGTGGTGTGGGACACCATCCAGCTGCTCCTCTCTGCCGACGCCGAGCGGCTGCGCGTCTGTGGCGGCGAGAACTGCGGCTGGGTCTACGTCGACCGGAGCCGGAACGGGCTCCGCCGCTGGTGTGAGATGGACACCTGCGGGACGACGGCGAAGAACCGGCGCCGGGGGCGGCGACCGCGCCTACCACCGGCCCGAGGAGCGGTCAGCTCCGGGTCTTCCCCAGCTGGAGGACGTAGTCGATGAGGGGGTCGTAGTCCTCCTCGCGAATGACGTTCCTCCAGGAGGGCATCTGCGTCCCCGGGCGAATGCTCTGGGCGTCCTGGATCCAGGCCTTGATGGTTTCCCGGGTGGGGTAGTGCTCCAAGACCTGGCGCAGGTCGGCGATGCCCACACCGTCGTCCCCGTGGCAGGAGACGCAGCCGTAGCGCTCGTAGAGGGCCTTGCCGTCCATCTTCGCGGTGGTCGCGGGCGAGGGTGGCGAGGGCCTCGGGACAGCGTGCCGGAGTGGGGGGACGCTTCGCAGGTACGCGTAGATCGCCGCTCCCTCCTCGTCCGTCAGATCGGGAATCAAGCCCATCGGGTAGCGGATGAGCGTCCGGTCCGGCCGGAACCCCGTGCGGAGCGCGGTCACGAGCTCCTGCTCGGACCAGCGACCGATCCCGGTCTCCTGGTCCGGGGTGATGTTGGCGGTGGGAACCGTGTGCCGGCGCAGGTCGAGCATCGGGTTCCCGCCGCCCATGTAGCCGGCCGACTTCTCGGGCTCGGCGAGGTTCATGGTCTTGAAGTCCGCCGAGTGGCAGCCGTAGCACTCGAGCCCGAACACCAGGTACCGCCCGTAGGCGACGCGATCGGTGACCGGAGGCGCGACGATCGGATGGCCGGGGTAAGGGAGCTTCTTGAAGACGGTGTGACAGAGAAGCTTGGTGAGGAACGACGGCTGGGCGACGCCGGGCGGGTCCCGGTCCGATGCCGCGACCATCGGGTCATCCGAGCGCATGAAGGCGATGATCGACGCCAGGTCCTCGTCGGAGATGTGGGGCAGCTTCGCCATGTACGGCGGCGTGTACCGGCCGTCGCGCTTCACCCCGGTGCGGATCAGGTAGGCCAGCTCGCCGTCCGTCCAGCTGCCGATCCCCTTGGTCGGATGACGGGTGATGTTGGGCGAGTAGATGATGCCGAACTCCGCCGGCGCGTCGACCATCAGCCGGCCGGTGAGCTGGCGCGTGGTCGGGTCCATGTGGCAGCTGGCGCAGAGGATGCCGGCCAGCTTCCTTCCCCGGGCAATTCGCTCGGGCGTGGGGTCCGCACGGAACGCGACCTTCTCGACGGGGTACCGCGGGATGCCGTCGATCTGGACGTAGAGGAGAAAGCCGCCGGCGAGCACCACCACGGCGGCGACGAGGAGACCGAGGATCTTGAGAGCGCGGCGCATGCGGGAGGCGCCGTATAGACCAGGAGGCCGGCTACTGGCTCGCTTCATCGGGGGGAGGGACGTCCACCCGCCCGGAGCTGTGCTGCTCCCGCCGCCGCCGGGGTCGTCCCTCCAGGGCACCTGACACTGTCCCGCCCCCTTTCCCGCTCGACGGCCCGCGCCGTGCGATGACCGTGGTCATGCAAGCGCTCCACATCACCTCTCATGGACCCCCGCTGTCCCTCCGGGTCACGGACGTCCCGGAGCCGCCACGAGCGCCGGACCAGGTCCGCATCGCGGTCGAGGCCGCAGGCGTGAACCCGAGCGACGTCCTCAGCCTCGAGGGTCGATTCCGCCACGCGGTCCTGCCCCGCATCCTCGGTCGCGACTTCGCCGGGCGGGCCCTCCACCACCCGCCCGAGCTCGTCGGTGCCCCAC
>DASROG010000120.1:0-2357 GCA_035646995.1 Myxococcaceae bacterium | reverse complement strand
ACCCATCCCCCGGGTGTGGCCCGGCTCCTCGGCGCCCCGCCCGTAGCTGAGCGCGACCTGGTAACGAACCTCGCAGAGGCAGGTCATCTCCGTGCCGTCCTCGCCGGTGAAGGTGACCCGCACCCGGCCGCCGAGGGGCATGGGTTCGCGTGTCTCCACGAAGAGGCCGGTCGCCGAGATGTTCCGGGCGATGCCGCGGGTGAGTCCGTCCGGCGTGCTGATGTACACGGTGAAGACCTTGTCGAAGCGCAGGTGGCGGCGGCGATCGCCCACGGACGTGCTCCTTCTGAAAGGATGCGACGCCGGACAGGGTACACAGTAGGAAAATGTAGTCAAAATATCTACCTCAGGAGGTCGTCTTTGCTCGGAAGGTCGGCAGTCACGCTCCTCGCGCTGGTGCCCGCCCTCGCGCTGGCCCAGGGCCGGTTCGAGGAGCTCCGGAAGGAGGCCCAGCCGTTCGACGGCGGGCTGGGCGAGTTCCTCGAGCTGTACCTCGGCGACTGCGGCACGGCCTCCAACACCGCCAACTGCCGCAACCGATCGCGGGAGTTCCAGACCCAGGCCAAGGGCCAGCGCTTCTACACCCTGGTCCGCGAGGACGAGGCCGGGATGGTGGGGATGTCCGAGAGCACCCGCTCCGGGGGGGACTTCACCGTCGAGGTGACGCCCTTCTTTCCCGGGGCCGAGCACGCGTTGACCAACGCCGTGCCCAAGAAGACCGACGCCAAGGGCAACCCCATCCTCCCGGTCCTGATGATTCCCGGGAAGCTGCCCGGCGTGGAGACCGTCGGCGACATGGAGCGGCTCTTCAGGAACCGGGGGGTGCGGCTGGAGCTGCTCTTCCGGCCCGAGCAGCCCTGGGCGCTGCCGAAGAAGGGCGGCGGCCAGCTCACCGGCGTGAAGGCGAAGCTCGACGCCATCCAGGTGACGTCACGGACCGGCGCGGTGCTCGCGACCTGGATCGCGCCGGACGCCTGAGCCCGGGCGGGGCGACCCGCCCCGGCCCCGGAGCCACCGATGGGTCGTCCACTCTCTCGCCGGACACTGCTCGCGGGGACCGCCGCCCTCGGTGCCACCGCGGCGATCGGACCGGCGAACCGGGCCCGCGGCGCCGCGGGCAAGCGTCTCCGCATCCTCCAGTGGAACCACTTCGTCCCCGGCTACGACCGCTGGTTCGACGCCTGGGCCCGCGGGTGGGGTGAGCAGCACGACACCGACGTCACCGTCGATCACGTGGGGGTCTACTCGCTGAACGGCACCGCAGCCTCCGAGGTCTCCGCCGGGCGCGGACACGACCTGGTGATGTTCCTCAGGCCCCGGCCAGTGCATGAGCCGGACGTGATCGACCACCGGGAGATCGTCGAGGAGTGCCAGCGCCGCCACGGCAAGCCGCTCGACCTCGCCATCCGGAGCACCCGCAATCCGCGCACCGGCAAGTTCCACGGCTTCTGCGATTCGGTGGTTCCCGACCCGGTGAACTACCGGAGCGACCTGTGGGCCGAGGCCGCCCAGGCGCCCGACGACTGGGACCGCGTCCGGCTGGGGGGCAAGGTCATCAAGGCACGCACTGGCATCCCGGTGGGGATCGGCCTCTCCTCCGAGGACGACACCGCCATCGCCCTGCGGGTGCTGCTGCTCGCCTTCGGTGGTGCCGAGCAGGACGCGAGCGGCGCCCCGGCCCTCGGCTCGAAGCAGACGGTGGAGGCGGTGAAGTACGTCACCGCGCTGTACCGCGAGGCCATGACCCCCGCGGTTCTGGCCTGGGATCCCTCGTCCAACAACCGCGCGATGATCGCCGGCCAGTCGTCGCTGGTGATGAACGCCATCTCCATCACCCGCTCGGCGGAGAACGACCGGCTCCCCATCGGCTCGAAGATTGCCCTGGCCCGCCCACCACGAGGGTCTGCCGGCCGCATCGGGCTCCCCCACGCCACCAGCGTGTACGTCATCTGGAAGTTCGCGGAGAACGTCGACGGGGCGAAGGCCTTCCTCGTCGACCTGGTGGGCCACTCCCGCGAGGCATTCCAGGCCAGCCAGTCCTACAACTTCCCCGCCTTCCCCGACCAGGTGAAGGACCTTCGGGCGCTGCTGGCGAGCGACCCGAAGGCCACCCCGCCGGACAAGTACGCGGTGCTGGCCGACGCGCTGGAGTGGATGACGAATCTCGGCGCGCCGGGGCACGCCAACGCGGCCATCGACGACGCCTACGGCACCTGGGTGCTGAACACCATGTTCGCCCGTGCCGCCACCGGCGCCGACTCCGCCGAGGACGCGGTGAAGCAGGCGGACCGGAAGCTCCGGCAGATCTGGAGCAAGTGGCAGGCGCGCGGGCTGGTCTGAGCGCGGATGCCGGGCGC
>DASROG010000119.1:0-12060 GCA_035646995.1 Myxococcaceae bacterium | reverse complement strand
GTGGTGGCACGACGCTCCCCCGCAACCCCTCGGCCCGCACGACGGCCGGCCCCGCCGTCGCTGAGCCATGGGTACGCTGCTCCAGGACCTCCGCTATGCCTTGCGCAGCCTCGGCCATCGCCCCGGCTTCGCCGGAGTGGCCATCGTCACCCTCGCGCTGGGCATCGGTCTGAATGCGTCGGTCTTCACCGTGGTGGACGCGGCGCTCGTTCGCAGCGTGCCCTACGCCGAGCCGGAGCGGCTGGTCCACCTCTGGCAGGTGCAGGACGACGCCGAGCGGCGGCGCTTCCCCTTCGCCTGGCAGACCCTGCGCGAGCTCCAGGCCTCCGACCTCTTCGCCGCGGTGGCCGGGTACTCGGCCGCGCCAGTCGCCTGGACCGGACGGCCCGAGCCGGAGGACCTGCCCGGACTCCTGGTGACCGCGAACTTCTTCGACGTCCTGGGCGTCCGACCCGCGCTCGGGCGCGGCTTCCTCCCCGGCGAGGACGAGGCGGGCGGTCCACGCGCCGTCGTGCTCACCGACGCGTTCTGGAGGACGCGGCTGGGCGGCGACCCCGAGGTGGTCGGAAGGACGCTCAGCCTCACCGGCGAGCCCACCACCGTGGTCGGCGTTCTCCCGCCGGGCTTCCCCTTCGCCCCCGGCGGGGACGCTCGCGTGGTGCTCGCCGTCCAGCCGCAGGGGGACCGGGCCACCGGTCGCAACCTCAACTGGGTCCGGCCCATCGCCCGGCTCCGGGACGGCGCCACGGTGACACAGGCGAGGAAGCAGCTGGCCGCGTTCGAGGACGCGCTGCGCGAGCGTTTCCCCGACGCGCTCGGGGGCGTGCTGAGCGACGTGGCCCCGCTGCGGGACGAGCTGGTGGGCCGGGTGGAGCCGGTGCTGGTGCTTCTCTTCGTCTGCGTCAACCTGGTGCTGCTCGTGGCGTGCGCGAACGTGGCCAACCTCCTGCTCGCCCGCGCGGCGGGTCGGCACAAGGAGCTGTCCATCCGGGTGGCGCTCGGCGCCGGGCGCGCCCGTCTGGTGCGGCAGCTCCTGACCGAGAGCGCGCTGCTCGCCGCGGCCGGAGGAGCGCTGGGACTCCTCGCGGCGAAGCTGAGCCTGCCGCTGCTGCTGGCGGGGATCCCCGCCCGCGACCGCGCCGGGATGCCCTTCCTCGATCGGCTGGGGGTGGACGGCCGGGTGCTGGCCTACGGCGCCGCGGTCGTGGGTCTGACCACCCTCCTCTTCGGGCTCCTTCCGGCGCTGCGGGCCTCGCAGCCCGAGGTCCAGGGCGGTCTCAAGGATCCGGCCCCGGCCCGTTCCGGTCCGCTCCGCCATCGCGTGCGAGCCGTCCTGGTCGCGGTGGAGATCGCGCTCGCGGTCACGCTCCTCGGCTCCGCGGGTCTCATGGGCAAGAGCCTGCTGCACGTCCTGTCCACCGATCCCGGCTACCGGCCCGCGGGTGCGCTGGGGATCGAGCTCTCCGTGGCGGAGCCCGGCGCCGCCCGGGACCTCGACGGCATCGTCGCGCTGAGGGTGCGGCTCCAGGAAGCGGTCGAGTCCGTCCCCGGATTATCCGGCACCGCCCGCGTGAACCGCATGCCGGGCACGGGAAATGCCGGCTCCCACAGCTTCATCCGTCCCGACCGCCCGCGCCCCACCGGGCCCGAGCCCGACGCCTTCTACCGGGAGGTGAGCCCCGGCTACTTCCGCACCCTCGGGATTCCGGTCCTCGGCGGCCGGGACTTCGGGCCGGAGGACACGCGGGGCTCGGCGCGGGTGGTCGTCGTCAACCGCGCGCTGCAGCAGCGCTACTTCCCCGATGAGGATGCGATCGGGAAGACCCTCCGCCTCGTGTCCTCGGATGCGCCCCTGACCATCGTGGGTGTCGTGGCCGACCAGACGCTGGGAGGCCTCGACGAGGCGCGCCCCCCCATCCTCTATTACCCGGACACGCAGTGGGTCTCGCCCCGCTGGGCGCTCCTCGTCCGCGCTGCCCGGTCCGGCGTCGCGGAGGAGATCCGGCGCGCCCTCCGGGACGCGGCCCCTGGCCTCGTGGTGGGTCCGGTCCGTCCGCTCGACGGCGTGCTCGAGCAGGCGCCCAGCATGTTCCTCCGCCGGTACCCGGTCTTTCTCCTGGGCGTCTTCGCCGCGGTGGCGCTGGTGCTCGCCTCCGTGGGCATCTTCGGGGTGGTGTCGTTCGGTGTGATCCAGCGCACCCACGAGTTCGGTGTTCGAATGGCGGTGGGCGCGGCGCGGGGCGACATCGTGCGCCTGGTCCTGCGCGGCAGCAGCGCACCGGTCCTGGCAGGCGCGTCGGCGGGCCTCGCCGGGTCGGTGGCGCTCGCCACCATCTTCCGCGGCCTGCTGTTCGGCGTGGGGAGCTCGGATCCGCTCGTGCTCGGAGGCGTGGTGGTGGTCCTCGGCGCCGTGGCGGTGGCGAGCGCGCTCCTTCCGGCGCTCCGGGCCTCGCGCGTGGACCCCGGCGTGGCGCTCCGCTCCCTCTGAGGCCCCGCCCCCGTCCGTCCCAGCGGCGCCCGTCCGGGTCCCGGATCCGGAACGGCCGGGGAGCAAGGCGTCGGGCGTTCCCGTCCCGAACGCCCGACCCTTGGCACGGCGTGTGCCTTGCACCGCGTCTTCTCCGGAGGACTGGCGAGAATGGGCTCGGAGCAGGCGCACCACGGACCGAAGGACGAACGTGGAGGCGGCGTCCTCTCCGGGATGCGACGCGACATCGGCTACGCCGTCCGGCAGCTCCGTCGCACACCGGGGTTCACCGCCGCCGCGGCCGGTACGCTGGCGCTCGGCATCGGAGCGACCAGCGCCATCTTCAGCCTGGTGTGGGCGGTGATCCTCAAGCCGCTGCCAGGGGTCGACCCGAACCGGACCGTGGCAGTGGAGGCGCTGTTCCACGGGTCCCAGGGCGGCGTGTCCGGCGGGGCATTCGCGGAATGGAAGGCGCGAGCGACGCAGCTCGAGCACCTCGCCACGGTGGCAGCGACCAGCTTCAACCTCAGCGAGGAAGGAGCGCCGGAGCGGGTCGCCGCGGAGCGCGTCTCGACCGACTTCTTCCGGGTGTTCCGCACCGCGCCGCGGCTGGGTCGGCCGTTCTCGCCCGAGGAGGATTCGCCTGGCCGCGAGCACGTGGTCGTGCTCGGAGAAGGGCTCTGGCGGCGGAGGTTCGGCGCCGATCCCGGCGTGCTCGGGCGGACCATCCGGCTCGGACCCGAGACCTTCACCGTCGTGGGGGTCATGCCGCCCGGCTTCGACCCGCTCATGGGAGGAGCGCAGCTCTGGGTGCCTCTCGCGCTCACGCCCGAGCAGCGGGCGAACCATGACGAGCACTACATGCGGGCCTTCGGGACGCTCCGCCCCGGGACGAGCGTTGCCAGCGCCACGCGTGAGATGGAGCGCATCGCGGCGGACCTCGTGCACGAGCACCCGCAGGAAAACGCGGGCTGGACTGCGCGCGTGACGCCGGCGGGCAAGTACCTGGTGGGCGACTCCGCCCGACAGCTCTGGGTGCTCTTGGGCGCGGTCCTGGGGGTGCTGGTCATCGCCTGCCTCAACGTCGGGAACCTCCTCCTCGCCCGCGGTGCGGCCCGGACGCGGGAGCTGGCGGTGCGTGCGGCGCTCGGCGCGGCACGGCCGCGCATCGTCCGACAGCTGCTCACCGAGAGCCTGGTCCTGGCGCTCGCCGGCGGCGCGCTCGGGCTCGTCCTGGCGGCAGCGCTGGTCCACGCCCTGCGGGTCACGGCGCCTCCCGACGTCCCGCGGCTCGACCAGGCCACCCTGGACGTGGCAGTCCTCGCCTTCGCGCTCCTGGTGACGGTGGGAAGCACCGTCCTCTTCGGCCTCGTCCCTGCCCTGCGCGCGGCGAGACTCGACCTCCACGCCGCCCTCCAGCGCGCCGCGGCGGCGCAGACGGGCGGCGGCCGGGACCGCCTCCGCGGCTCCCTGGTGGTGGTCGAGGTCGCCCTGGCCTGCGCGCTGCTCGTGGGGGCGGGCCTCCTCGTCCGGACCGCGCTCTACCTCCAGCGGGTCGAGCCGGGCTTCCGGCCCCACGGCCTGGTGGTGGCCCGCCTGTCGCTGCCGCCAGGCAAGTACGACGGCCCGGAGGTGCTCCGCTCCACCTTCGCCCACCTCGCCGCCCTCCTCGAGGCGGTGCCGGGCGTCGAGGCCGCAGGGGTCGTCACCGCGGCGCCCCTGGGAGCGATGCAGTCCAGCAACGGGCTGGTTCCGGAAGGCAAGCCGAACACGCCGGAGACCCGCGTCCAGTCGCTCCTGCGGGTGACGACGCCGGGCTACCTCCGCGCCATGGGCCTCCGGCTCCTCCAGGGGCGATTCCTCGAGCCGTCCGACGTGCACGGAGCCGAGCGGATCATGGTCGTCTCGCGCGCGCTCGCCCGGGCCGCGTTCCCGGGACAGGACCCCATCGGCAGGCGCATCGCGTGCTGCGAGGGGACGCCCGAGGAACCCTCCTGGAAGACGGTCGTCGGCGTGGTGGACGACGTCCGGACCGCCGGACCGGCCGGGGAGGTGCGGCCGGAGTTCTACCTGCCGCTCGATCAGGCCCCCGACGCTTCCTGGCGCTGGAACCAGCAGGCCATGACCGTGGTGGCCCGGAGCCGCATCGGAGACGCCGCCCGCCTCATCCCCTCGCTCCGAGCCACGGTGGCCCAGCTCGACCCGGGCCTTCCCCTCTACGACGTGGCGACGATGGAGACGCGACTTCACGAGTCCACGGCGCTGTACCGATTCCTGCTCCGGCTCCTGGGCGCCCTGGGGCTCAGCGGGCTGCTGCTCGCCGCGGTGGGGGTCTACGGCGTCGTGGCGTACGGGGTCGCACAGCGCCGCCGGGAGATCGGCATCCGGATGGCCCTCGGTGCCACCGCCCGGGAGGTGCTGGGCATGATTGCCCGAACGGGTCTCCGGCTGGTCGCGGTGGGCCTCGTCCTCGGTGGGGTGCTGTCGCTCGTGCTCGGACGTGCCCTGGGGGACGTCGTCCGGGGCGTGGGCACGATGGACGCCCTGACGCTCGGGGCGGTGGCGCTGCTCCTCCTCCTGGCGTCGATCGCGGCGGTGCTCCTGCCCTCGCGCCGCGCGGCGCGCGTGCACCCGGCCGAGTCTCTCGCCGCCGAGTGAGACGGGCGGGAGGCCGGGCCGCCGATGTGTCAGACCGGCGCGCGATGTTCGATCCCCTGCCTCCGGAACTCCCTGGAGGCGTCGCGGAATCGACCAGGGGACGCCATGACCGTGCAGACCAGGGGAGACGCGGTTCAGCCCCATCCCTTGAGTGTGGGAGAACAGAGCCCCCCTACAGGTTGAGCTTTTGAGCGGTCAGGCGCTTGACAGCCTGCCCGCCCCGAGTTCTCATCGGGTCCACGCACGGCGGCGCCTCGAACCGCGCGAGATCCTGACGAAACAGCAGCTCGCCGCCGGTCTCCATTCCCCACCCCTTCCGCACCGGACTCGGGCTCCCGCACGAGGGAGAACGCCGGGATCCGTGCGCCTTCAACGGTTACTTTGAGGAGAGTCCATGGAGCGTGAGCTGAAGTCCCCGGCGTCGAAGGAGCGGAAGCAGGCCAAGGAGCGGAAGGCGGCGGTGCGCGGCGGCCTCACCCTCCGGCGCTTCTTCACCACCGCGGGAGTGGATCCGGCCGACGAGATGGCCTGGGAGTACCGGACCGCCGGCATCACCGGCGAGGACGGGAAGGTGGTCTTCGAGCAGAGGAACATCGAGGTTCCCAAGTCCTGGTCGATGCTGGCCACCAACGTGGTGGCCTCGAAGTACTTCCGGGGCACCCCGGGCACGCCGGAGCGCGAGACCAGCGTCCGCAAGCTCGTGGGAAGGGTGGTGGACACCCTCACCCGCTGGGGCCAGGAGGGCGGCTACTTCGCCACCGAGACCGACCGGCTGAGCTTCCACGCCGAGCTCACGCATCTGCTGTTGCGGCAGAAGGCGGCGTTCAACTCGCCGGTCTGGTTCAACGTCGGGGTGGAGGCCCATCCGCAGTGCTCGGCATGCTTCATCAACTCGGTCGAGGACTCGATGGAGAGCATCCTCGGGCTGGCCAAGACCGAAGGGATGCTCTTCAAGTACGGCAGCGGGACCGGGAGCAACCTCTCGCCCATCCGGTCCAGCAAGGAGCTGCTCGCCGGCGGCGGCACCGCGTCGGGTCCGGTGTCGTTCATGAAGGGGTTCGACGCCTTCGCCGGGGTCATCAAGAGCGGCGGGAAGACCCGGCGCGCGGCGAAGATGGTCATCCTCAACGCCGACCACCCGGACATCCTCGAGTTCATCCGCTGCAAATCCGAGGAGGAGAGGAAGGCCTGGGCGCTCATCGACGCCGGCTACGACGGCAGCTTCACCGGCGAGGCCTACGGCTCCATCTTCTTCCAGAACTCGAACAACTCGGTCCGGGTGACGGACGCCTTCATGACGGCGCTGGTCGAGGACCAGGTCTGGCAGACCCACGCGGTCCGCGACGGGCGGCCCATGGAGACCTACCGCGCCCGCGATCTGTTCCGGGAGATCTCCGAGGCAGCCTGGCTGTGCGGTGACCCGGGGCTGCAGTTCGACACCACCGTGAACGAGTGGCACACCTGCCCGAACACGGCGCGGATCAACGCGAGCAACCCCTGCTCCGAGTACATGTTCCTCGACGACTCGGCCTGCAACCTGGCGTCCCTGAACCTCATGCTGTTCCGGAGCCCCCTCGACGGCAGCTTCGACGTCGAGGCGTTCAAGCACGCGGTGGACGTGGTGCTCCTGGCGCAGGAGATCATCGTCGGGTTCAGCAAGTACCCCACCCAGAAGATCGAGGTGAACAGCCACGCCTACCGCCCGCTCGGCCTGGGGTACGCCAACCTCGGCGCGCTCCTGATGGCCACCGGCCTCCCCTACGATTCGGAGCAGGGGCGGAACTACGCCGCGGCGGTCACCTCCCTCATGTGCGGCGAGGCGTACCGGATGTCGGCGAAGATGGCGGAGAAGATGGGCGCGTTCAGCGGCTACGCCAAGAACGCAGAGCCCATGCTCCGCGTCATCGGCAAGCACCGCCGCGCGGCCTACGCGGTGGCGCCCGAGGGCGTGAGCAAGGACCTCTTCGCCGCGCAGCGGGCGGTATGGGACGACGCGTTCGCGGTCGGAAGCGAGTTCGGCTACCGGAACAGCCAGGTCACGGTGCTCGCCCCCACCGGCACCATCGGCTTCATGATGGACTGCGACACCACCGGCATCGAGCCGGACATCGCGCTCATCAAGTACAAGAAGCTGGTGGGCGGCGGGATGCTGAAGATCGTCAACAACACCGTCCCGCTGGCGCTGCAGCGGCTGGGTTACAGCACCACCGAGGCGCAGGGGATCATCCAGTCCCTGGACCAGAAGGAGACCATCGAGGGCGCCCCCGGCCTGAAGCCGGAGCACCTTCCGGTGTTCGACTGCGCCTTCAAGCCGGCCAAGGGCGAGCGGAGCATTCACTATCTCGGCCACCTCCGGATGATGGGCGCGACCCAGCCCTTCCTCTCCGGCGCGATCAGCAAGACGGTGAACCTGCCCAACGCGGCGACGGTGCAGGACATCGAGGAGGCGTACCTCGAGGCCTGGAAGCTGGGTCTGAAGGCGGTAGCGGTGTACCGGGACGGCTGCAAGCGGAGCCAGCCGCTCAACACCTCCAAGAAGAAGGACGAGATCCCCGCGGTGCCGGTCGAGGCGGCTCGGGCGGTGCGCCGCCGGCTCCCCGACGAGCGGCGGAGCATCACTCACAAGTTCAGCATCGGCGGCCACGAGGGCTACCTGACAGTGGGGATGTACGACGACGGGACGCCGGGCGAGCTCTTCGTGGTGATGGCGAAGGAGGGCTCGGTGGTCTCGGGCCTGATGGACAGCTTCGCCACCTCGGTGTCGCTGGCCCTGCAGTACGGGGTGCCCCTTCAGGTATTGGTCGACAAGTTCAGCCACACCCGCTTCGAGCCCTCGGGCTTCACCGGCAACCCGGACATCCCGATCGCCAAGTCGATCACCGACTACATCTTCCGGTGGCTGTCCCTGAAGTTCGACCAGCCGGCCCTGGAGGACGGAGAGCCGGCCGCGGAGGCCGCGCCGCTGGCTCCGGAACCGAAGGCCCTGCCCACGCTGGTGCCAGTGGTGGATCCAGTGGAGCCGGCGCCGCGCCAGGCGTTCCTCAACCAGCAGGACGCGCCGCCGTGCCACACCTGCGGCGCGATCATGTTCAGGAGCGGCGCCTGCTACAAGTGCAACAACTGCGGCGCCACCAGCGGCTGCAGCTGAACCGCTGAGCCGCGGCGCTGGGCTGCAGCCCTCGTCCAGACGGCCCGACGCGCTCCTCCGCTGCGTCGGGCCGCCGTGCGTTCGGGCTCGGGGAAGGGACCGGAGCTGATGAGCGCTCGGGAAGCGCGCAGGCGCACGCGGACCGCCTCGCGTCCCCTCGAGGGTGCTCGCTTACTTCGGCGGGGGCGCTGGCTCCTTCATCGCCACCGTCTTGAGCACCTTGTTCCAGCGCGCGACCTCGCTCTGGACGAGCTTGGCCAGCCCCTCGGGGGTCTGGGCCTCCTTGTCGGTGAGATCGGCCCCGAGGTCGAGGAGCCGCTTCCGGGTCCCCTGGTCGGCGAGGGCCTTCTGCAGCGCGGCGCTGAGCTTCTTCGTCACCTCGGGCGGCGTTCCCTTGGGGGCGAAGATGGCGTTCCAGGCGCTCACCTGGAACTCGGCGAGCCCTCCTTCCTTGGTGGTGGGAACGTCGGGCAGGACCGGCGAGCGCTGGGCCGTGGCCACGGCGTAGGCCTTGATGGAGTTCGCCTGGATCTGCGGCACCAGGTTGACGATCTGATCGCACATGTAGTCCACCTGGCCGGCGACAATGTCGTTCAGCGCCGGGCCGGTGCCCCGGTACACCACGCGGGTGGGCTTCGCGCCGATCAGCGAGTTGAAGAAGGCACAGGTGGTGAAGGAGACCGAGCCAACCCCGGCGTGGGCCTCGTTGAGCTTCTCGGAGTTGGCCTTCACGTAGCTGACGAACTCCTTCAGGTCCTTGGCCGGGAACGACTTCTTGGCCACGATGAGGATCGGCGTTCCTGCCGCCAGCCCGATGGGGACGAAGTCCTTGACCGGGTCGTACTTGAGATCGGCATAGACGGCCGGGGCCGCGCCGTGCGTGCCCATGTGGCCCATCATGATCGTGTACCCGTCCGGCGTCGCCTGCGCGCAGCGGAGGGCGCCGGTCGTTCCCCCCGCACCGGCCACGTTCTCAACCACCAGCTGCTGGCCGAGCGTCTTGGACATGTTCTCGCCGACGATGCGCGCCACCACGTCGGTGGGGCCGCCCGCGGCGAACGGGACGATGAAGGTGATGGGGCGCTCGGGATAGGCGGCCATTCCCTCGAGGGGAAGGACCAGGACAGACACAAGCAGGACCAGGCTGGATCTCATCGCTGCGGACCTCCCTCGTTTTTGGGACTTCGGTCTACTCGACGAAGACTTCTTCGCGGCGGGTGCGGACCGTAGGCAAGACCGCGACCACCACGACCACCACGGCGGTGAACAGTAGCCAGGCGCTGACGGGGCGGTGGAGGAAGATGCTCACGTCTCCCCGGGAGATGGCCAGCGCGCGGCGGAGGTTCTCCTCCAGGAGACGGCCCAGCACGTACCCCAGGAGAAGAGGGGCGCTCTCGAACCCCAGCTTGGAGGACGCGTAGCCGAAGAGCGCGAACGCCGCGGTGAAGATGACGTCCGAGGACTGGTTGTTCACCGAGTAGATTCCGATGCAGCAGAAGATCAGGATCGCCGGGTAGAGCAGCCGATAGGGAACCTTCAGGAGGCGCACCCAGACGCCGATCAACGGAAGGTTGATCACCAGGAGCATGAGGTTCCCGAGCCACATGCTGACGATCAGCCCCCAGAAGAGCGGGGCATTCCGGGTCATGACCAGCGGCCCGGGGGCGATCCCGTGGATGGTCATCGCCCCCACCATCAGGGCCATGACCGCGTTGGGAGGAATTCCCAGGGTGAGGAGCGGGATGAACGAGGTCTGGGCCCCGGCGTTGTTGGCCGCCTCGGGGCCCGCCACCCCCTCGATGGCCCCCCTGCCGAACCGGCTCTTCTCGCGGGCCAGCCGCTTTTCCAGCGTGTACGAGGCGAACGGCCCGAGCACGGCACCGTTTCCCGGAAGGATTCCGAGGACGGCTCCCAGGAGGGTGCCGCGGACCACCGGTCCCGCCGCCTGACGGAGGTCGGCCCGGGTGGGCAAGAGCCGCCCGATCGCCCGATGGACCACGTCCCGCGCCTGCTCGACTTCGAGATTGCGCATCACCTCGGCGAAGCCGAACAGCCCCATCGCCAGGACCGCGAAGTCGACCCCGTCCGCCACCGCGTTGTAGCCGAAGGTCATCCGCTCCACGCCGGTCTCCAGATCGCGCCCGACCGTGGAGAGCAGCAGACCCACCAGCACCATCATGATCGACTTGAGGATCGATCCCCGGGCGAGCACGACCGCGAAGGCCAGACCGGCGGTCATCAGGGCTGCGTACTCGGCTGGACCGAAGAGCAGCGCCACCCGGGTGAGCGGCACCGCCAGTGCGGCGATGACCAGCGTGGCGACGCACCCGGCGAAGAAGGAGCCGAGGGCGGCGATCCCTAGCGCAACGCCTGCCCGGCCCTGCTTGGCCATCTGGTGGCCATCGAGAGTGGTGACCACCGAGGTCACCTCGCCGGGGATGTTCACCAGGATCGCGGTGGTCGAGCCCCCGTACTGCGCGCCGTAGTAGATGCCGGCGAGCATGATCAGCGCCCCCACCGGCTCCAGGCTGAAGGTGATCGGTAGGAGCATGGTGATGGTGGCGATCGGCCCCACGCCGGGCAGCACTCCCACCAGCGTCCCCACCAGGCAGCCCGCGAACGCCAGCCCCAGGTTGTGAAGAGAGAACGCTACGGAGAAGCCCAGCGCCAGGTGGGAGACCAGCTCACTCATCGTCGTTCGTTCAGACCGTCAGCACTCCGGGGATCTTGAGGATCGGGATCGGCAGGTGCAGCAGGAGGCGGAAGAGCCCCACGCAGAAGAGCGTGATCGCCGCTGCGAAGACGACCAGCTCCCGCCAGCGGGTCTCCGGCGAGGCGGCGCCGCTGATCAGCACCACCAGCGGACCGGCGACGGCCAGTCCCACCGACCGGATGGTGAGGGCGAAGGTCACGGTGGCCAGGACGATGAAGGTCGGTCCACGCCAGGGCCAGCGTCCGAGCGACTCGCCCGGCCGAAGGAACGAGACCACCACCAGGATCGCCCCACCGAGCGCGATGAGGGTGTTCAGAACGCGGGGCAGCATTCCCGGTCCCAGGGAGCGCAGATGTCCCACCGGGACGTCCGCCGACGCCCAGAGGGCGAACGCGGCGACGGCCAGCAAGCTGGCGCCGGCGACAAGATCCTGTGGAGCCTGCACCCGGACTCTGGCCATTGCGGTGGCGAGCAATCACGGAGGAAGCCGCCGGGCCTGTCAAGGCATCTCTCATGGTAGAGCGGAAAGATCCTGATGATGGCCCGACCTGGTCTGGTGTCGCTCGTCCTGCTTCTTTCCCCTGCCATGGCTGCTTCGCCCGGCCCCCGCCCTTCTCCGGCATTGGCCACGCTGCTCGCGGAGGACTGGGAGCACCACCTCTCCCGCAGCCCGACCTACGCCTCGATTCTCGGCGACCGACGCTGGAACGACCGGTGGGACGACCTCTCGTTGGCCGTCATCGAGGCCGACCACCAGCACGATGTCGCCTTCCTGGAGAAACTCTCCCGGCTGACGAAGGGGAAGCTCTCCGAGGCCGACCGGCTGAACGCGGAGCTCATCGCGCGCGAGCACCGGGAAAGCGTCGAGGCCCATGCGCTGGGTCTCCAGTTCCTCCCGCTCAACCACATGCGCGGTCTCCCGGAGAACACCGGGGAGTTTCCCGGGGTGCAGAATGCCGGGCAGCTGGGCAAGCAGCTCCGCTTCACCACCGTCGAGGACTACCGGGACTGGGTCGCGCGGCTGGACGGATTCCCGGCGTACGTGGACCAGACCATCGCCCTCCTCCAGGAGGG
>DASROG010000118.1:0-5378 GCA_035646995.1 Myxococcaceae bacterium | reverse complement strand
GGTCGCGGGCCGGTTGCGCTCGATCGCGAGGTGGCTCACCCAGGCGAACCCGTAGCCCGCGAGGACCGCTCCGACGAGCAGCAGCGGCCGCCCGCTGACCGCCGCCGCGACCAGAAGGAGCAGCGCCACGGTGGTCCCGGTGAAGTGGAGTGCCCGGGTGCCGGGCTGTCGGTGCTCGCGCAGGTAGTACGGCCAGAACTCGGCGAAGCTGCCGATTCGCAGCGCCTCGCTCATGCGCGCCGCAGGTCCTTCAGCATGGTGTCGGCGTCGCTCACCTCGAACTTGCCCGGCGCCTCGACGTGGATCGACTTCACCACCCCATCGTCGAGGAGCATCGAGTAGCGCTGCGACCGGACGCCCATGCCCCTTGGGGTGAGGTCCTGGTCGAGCCCCAGGGCGCGGGTCCAGAGCGCGCTGCCGTCGCCCAGCATACGGATCTTCCCGCCGGTCTCCTGGTCCCTCCCCCAGGCGCCCATGACGAAGGCGTCGTTCACCGAGACGCACCAGATCTCGTCCACTCCCCGGGTCCTGAGCTCCTCGGCGCGGGCGAGATAGCTGGGAACGTGCTTCGCCGAACAGGTGGGGGTGAACGCCCCGGGAAGGCCGAAGACCACGATGCGCTTGCCGGCGACCAGCTTGGAGACCTCGAAGGCGTTGGGGCCGAGCACGCACCCCGGCGTCTCCTGCTCGATGAACTCGCTGAGCGTCCCGTCGGGGACGCGCTGTCCGACCTGGATGGGCATGGGCGCGGGCCGTAGCACGACCGCCCCGACGGATGCGAGGGCGCGCGACGCAGGAGTTGCGCCGCGAGCACTCGGAGCTTGCGGGCTCCGCAGGGGTTGCGTCACCAGGGGCGTCGCTCCGGGGCTCCGCGCGGCATGCTTGTCGCAGTCGTGTGAGCCTCGCCGTGGAGCGCAGCGCACCGAGCCTCGGGGAGGCCCACGTCCGGCCGGTGGAGCTACACGTGGTCACCGCCGACGTGCCCCGGGCGATGCTCCTCCCGCTGGGGGCGGTGTTCCGGCAGGGCGAGCGCTGGAGCGTGTTCCGCGTCGAGTCTGGCCGGGCGGTGCTGCGCCCGGTCACCATCGGGCTCCGGAACAGCCGGGCGGCCGAGGTGAAGGACGGACTCGCCGAGGGAGACACGGTGGTCCTCTACCCGGGCGAGGCGCTGGAGGACGGGACGCGGGTGACGCCCCGGGCGCGACACTAGACCTGCCCCCGCTGGGCAGTGGTGGAGACGGACGAAGGGCTCATCCGGCGAGCTCTTGGCAAGGGCGGAGCGGCGGTCACGTGACGGGTCCGAAAAGCCTACGCCGGCAGTCACTGGCGCGGTGGAAACCGTGGAGATCGCGGCTGCCTGTCAGCGCCGCCCCGGCGCGGCGGGAGCGACGTCGATCGCCCGGGTGAGCATCGGGTTCGGAACCCCGCGGAGCCAGGCCGCGTGCACCGGGAGCTCGGAGCCCGGCAGGCGGAGGCGGACGGCGCGGACTCCGGCACGGCGAGGCCCGTCGGGATGGAGCGCCGGCACAACGGAGAAGCCGAGCCCCGCGGCGACGAAGCCCAGGAGCGAGGCGGTGGAGTCGGCGGCGAACCGCTCCCTCGCCGAACCGGCCAGCGCCTCGACCGCGCGTCGCTGGAGCGCACGACTCGCCGGGTCGGCGGCGAAGGTGAGGAAGGGCAGCTCCGTCAACCGGCGGGGATCCACCCGCGGCAGCCGCGCAGCGGGGTGACTTGCCGGAAGCACCAGGAATCCCCAGAGGCGGCCGACCTCCCGGACCTCCACGTCGGCGGGAACCTCCGGCAGGTGATCCACGAGCAGATCCAGCTCTCCGGATCGGAGGAGGGCGACCTCCGGGGCGCGGAGCTCGGTGAGCGTCACGTCGACCGCCGGATGGCGGCGGTGGAGCGCACGCAGCCAGCCGGGCAGCAGCTCCTGCACCAGGAGGGCCGCGGCCCCGATGCGCAGGACTCCCCCGAAGCTGCCGGTCCGGAGCGCGTCCACCGTGACTCGCAGCGACTCCAGGAAGGGCCCGACGACCTCGTACAGCGCCCGCCCGTGCGGGGTGAGCACCATCCGGTCCTTCGCCGCCCGCCGGAACAGCCGGAGTCCGAGCTCGGCCTCGAGCCGCCTCACCTGCTGGTGCACCCCGGGCTCGGTGATGGGGTACGGGAAGGCACGGACCGCGCGGGCGTACCCCCCGGTGCGCGCCACCCAGTAGAAGCCGTGGAGACGGTCGAGGGAGTTCATTGACTAGAGCTTATCAATGAACGCCCTCTTAGTTCCTGGACCGAAACGACCCTGGTGGGCCAGGGTTCGGGATGCGCGGGCGATCCCTCGCCTGCGCGCCTCGAAGGAGGAACGACGATGCCGTCCGAACCTGCCCGCAACCTGGTGCATGGGCTCCTGCTCGCCGTCTGGGTGGCGGTGGGGCTGGTGGTCACCCTCAGCGCCCTCGCCCACCCCGCGGCGCTCCTCGGAGCCGGAGCCTTCTGGCTCTGGTTCGTGGGGTTCGCCGTGGCCAGCACCGTCCTGGTCACCCGGACCGGGACCCCGCTGGGAGCGCTGCTGATCCACGGTGGCCTGCTGCTGGCCCTGGCCCTCGTGCCTCGCGTCTTCCCGCTGTCGCTGCTCCGCGCGGGCCTCGACGTCCTGGGGAGGGCCTGAGCCATGCGCGCGCAGCCCGAGCTCCCGGCCGCCCACAGCTCTGCCTGGGTGGTCCAGTCCTGGCTCTCGTTTGCCATCTCCATCACCGCGACCGCGCTCGGTATCTACTGCCTGCCCGACGGCGGGTGGGTGAAGGGCTTTCTGGCGATGGGCCTGCTCTTCACCGTGGGCTCGTCGCTGAGCCTGGCGAAGACGGTCCGCGACCTCCACGATGCCCACCGGCTGACCGCGCGCATCGACGAGGCGCGGGTGACCAAGCTCATCGCCGAGCACGATCCCCTCAAGCCCGCCATCTGATCGCGGGGGCGGGCGCACCCTCTGCCACACCAGATCGCTCCGCCAGGCGCGCCGGATCGCGCTACCCTGGTGAGCCTTGAGACGCCTCGTCCTCGCGATCGCGGTGCTCGCCGGCGGCCTGGCGCACGCGTCCTCCGAGTACCCGCCGGAGATCCGCGCCCACCTCGGCCTGTCCTACACCCCCGACTGCTCGCTCTGTCACGCCAACGGTCAGACGGGGTTCGGGACCGTCACCACGCCGTTCGGCACCTCCATGCGGGCGCGCGGGCTGGTGGCGCAGAACATCGCCAGTCTCGACACCGCGCTGGATGCGCTCGCCGCGGAGCGGACCGACAGCGACCACGACGGGGTGCCAGACATCGACGAGCTCCGGGCGGGGTCCGATCCCAACGTGGGCGGCGGTGGGTCGGTCGCTCCTCCGAGCTACGGCTGCCTCGAGGTCACCGGCCAGCCGGGGTCACCCTTGGCGCTTCTGCCGCTGGCCCTGGGCTGGCTGCTACTGCGGGCTCGTCGGGCCTGACCCCGCAATGGAGACCGGGCGAACGCGCCCCTTCCCGGCGGTGGGCCGTGAGGGAGCCGCGTCGCCCGTCTCGACGGGCCTTCCTGACCTCAGACCGTTCGTCCGCGCCCGAAGATCAGCGACAGCACGGCGAGGATGAGGAACAGGAAGAACAGAACCTTCGCAACGCCCGCGGCACCGGCGGCGATGCCACCGAAGCCGAAGACCGCGGCGATGATCGCGATCACGAAAAAGACGGCAGCCCAGTACAGCATCCGTGTGACCCCCTGCTGGAGTTGAACGAGGTGCAAACTGGGTTGCTGGAGCGGAACCGGGAAGTGGTCCTGTTCAACGCGTGACGATGCGAAACGCACGCCGCGTGCCATCAGCGGCCGGCGGCCGGCCCTCCGCCCTTCGGAGGGAGCGGCTGGACCCTGTCGCCGTCGGACAGCTCGGCACTCGGGTTGAGCACCACCTGCTCCCCTCCCTGCAACCCGGACAGCACCTGGACCCGACGCCCGTCGTCCTCGCCGGGCTGGATGCGGACCAGCCGGATCCGGCTGTCGGCGTCGAGCTTCGCGACGTAGAGCGCATCGCCGCGCCAGGCGAGCGCCTCCCCGGGAACGACCGGGGTGCGCCTTCCGGGGAAGCGAATCTTCACGTTCACGTAGCTGCCGGGGTACAGTCGCACCGGCTCGTTGGGAACGTCGACCTCGATCAGCATCGTGCGGGTGCGCGCGTCGATGCCCTGCGCGGTGCGGGTGACCTTCGCCTCGATGGGGTGCCCGGGGTCGTCCGGCAAGGAGATGCTCACCGGGCTCCCGGGGTGAATGTCCGCCGCGTCGTCCTGGCCGACGTAGACCTGGACTCGCACCGTCCGCATGTCCGCGAAGTCGAAGAGCGGCTGCACCGCCTGGTTCGACGCGGTGCCCGCGGCGACCAGCGCACCAGGGTCGACGTAGCGGGCGGTGACCACCCCGTCGAAGGGCGCGCGCACCTGCTCGTAGCTCTGGAGCGCGAGCAACTGCTGGAGAGTGGCCCGGGACACAGAGAGCGCGCTCTCGGCGCTGTCCAGGTCCTGCTGGGCGATGAAGCCCTGGGGCCGGAGCTTCCGGGCCCGCTCGGCCTGGACCGTCTTCAGCTGGACGTCCGCCCGCGCGCCCAGGACCTGCTGGTCGGTCTCGGGCGACTCGAGGCGGGCGAGCAGGTCGCCCTTCTTCACCCGGCTGCCCTTGTCCACCAGCACCTCGCGCACGTACCCGGCCACCTTCGAGTAGAGGGTGGCCTGGTTCCAGGCGCGGACCTCGCCCGGGATGCCGAGGGTGCGCTCGGCGTTCGACACCTCCACCGAGGCGAGGCGAACCACCGGCCCGCTGTCCTGCACCGCGGCGCGCTGCTGTCGCTCCTTGGCCTCCGCCCCCCGTCGGGACAGCGCGAGGACCAGAACGCCGACGATGGCGGCGAGCACCAGGACGATGGTCCCGATGGTGAGAGCGCGCGGACGTGGCCGGCGTGACTCAATCGTTGGCGTCGCCTCGATCTCGCTCATGCCAGCGCTCCAGGGTGTGCGCCCTGGCTCTCCTCCAGGAAACGCTCGTCCAGCCGGTGCGCCTGCGGCTCCTTCCTCCGCAGCACGGAGTAGACCACCGGGACGACGAACAGGGTGACGAAGGTGGCGACCAGCAGACCCCCGATGACCGCGCGGCCGAGTGGAGCGTTCTGCTCGCCACCCTCGCCCAGGGCAAGGGCCATCGGCAGCAT
The DNA here is from genome assembly GCA_035646995.1 of Myxococcaceae bacterium. GTDB lineage: Bacteria > Myxococcota > Myxococcia > Myxococcales > Myxococcaceae > RPRB01. The sequence continues at coordinate 156 of DASROG010000118.1, read as the reverse complement.
TCCGAGGATCATCGCCAGCGCGGTCATCAGCACCGGGCGGAGCCGCACCTTGCCCGCCTCCAGAGCAGCCTCCAGCGGCGAGACCTGTCGGTCCGTCCGAACCTCGTTGGCGTACGAGACGAGGAGGATGCTGTTCGAGACCGCGATGCCCACCGA
>DASROG010000117.1:0-3342 GCA_035646995.1 Myxococcaceae bacterium | reverse complement strand
CTTCCAGAAGATCTGGGGCTACGAGGTTCCATCGGGCCGGTTCCTGACCGACGCGGACAGCGACGCCGAGCGGCAAGTCGTGGTGCTCGGGGCGGACGTGGCCGAGCAGCTCTTCCCCAGGCGCAACCCGCTCGGCGAGTCGGTGCGGCTGGACAACCGGCCGTACCGGGTCATCGGCGTCCTCGCCAAGAAGGGGCAGATCCTCGGCCAGAGCATGGATCTGGTGGCGCTCATCCCCTTCGACACCTTCCTCGCGGTCTATGGGAAGCGGGACTTCCAGATCGACGTCGCGGTGGACGATGCGGGCCAGCTCGACCGCCTCGAGGACGAGGTCACCGGCATCCTGCGCCGGGCCCGGAGCGTCCCCCCGGGAGCGCCCGACGACTTCAGCGTCAACCGCACCGAGCAGCTCGCCGACACCTACCGCCAGCTCACCAGCGCGCTCTACGGCGTCGCGGTGGGGGTGGGACTGATCACCCTGCTGGTGGGTGGGATCGGCATCATGAACATCATGCTGGTGAGCGTGCGCGAGCGGACGCGGGAGATCGGCATCCGCCGTGCGCTGGGCGCCCGCCGCCGGACCATCGTGGTGCAGTTCCTGCTCGAGGCCTCTCTGGTCTCCGCGGTGGGAGGGGCAATCGGCACGGCCCTCGGGCTCGGTGCGGCCAAGGTGGTCTCGCTCGTGACCAGCCTCGCCGCGGCGGTGCAGCCCCTCACCGTGGTCGGCGGCATCCTCTTCGCCGCCGCGGTCGGGCTGGTCTTCGGCATCTGGCCGGCGGCGCGGGCCGCACAGCTCGATCCGGTCGAGGCGCTCCGGTACGAATGAAGGGCCCACGCTTCATCGCCCTCTGGGACAACACCCGGCTCGCGGTGGGCACCCTGGCCGCGAACCCGCTGCGGTCCCTGCTCACGCTGCTGGGCGTGGTGATCGGGGTCACCACGGTGATCACCATGATGGCCCTGGTCGAGGGGCTTCGGGCCAAGGTGACCACCGACCTCTCCAACCTCGGAGCGAACGTCTTCACCGTCTCCAAGTGGCCGGCGGGCATCAACCTCGGCCGCATCGACTGGAGACGGTTCCAGAGACGGCCCAACATCGGGCTGGAGGATCTCCGGGCGGTCCGGGAGGGCTGCCCCTCGGTGACCACCGCCTCGGCGAACACGTGGCTGGGCCCGAACAAGATCTCCAGCGCGCTCGCGGAGACCCAGCCCAACGTCATCGTCCAGGGAGCGACCGCGGAGTGGATCGAGACCAGCGGCCGCTCGGTCTCCGCAGGCCGGTTCTTCTCCCCCAGCGAGGTCCAGGCGGCGAGGCCGGTGGTGGTCGTGGGGCTGGACGTCGGGGACCGGCTCTTCCCCGGCCAGGACCCGCTGGGCAAGGAGCTCCGCATCCGCGGTCGCGTCTTCCAGGTGGTGGGAGTCCTCGAGAAGCGGGGGAAGATCTTCGGCCTCTTCAGCGCCGACAACATGCTTCTGCTTCCCTTGCCGAACGCGCTGGACCTCTACGGGCGGAACCGGAGCCTGCGCATCAACATCCAGGCCGCCGATCCCGGCCAGCTGCAGAGGGCCCAGGACGAGGTGGTGGCGCTGCTCCGGATGCGCAGGAACGTGAAGCCGGATGGCCCCAACAACTTCGAGGTGGACACCAACGAGTCCATGACCCGGACCTTCAACAACCTGAGCAACGTCATCACCGCGGCCAGCTTCGGGATCTGCATCCTCTCCCTGGTGGTGGGCGGGATCGGCATCCTGAACATCATGCTGGTGAGCGTGACCGAGCGAACGCGCGAGATCGGCATCCGCAAGGCGCTGGGTGCCAAGCGGAGACGGATCCTCGGGCAGTTCGCGCTGGAGGCGGTCACGCTCTCGCTCTTCGGTGGGGTGCTGGGGCTGGTGCTCGGGCTGTCCCTGACGGCGCTCGGCCGCTGGGCCTTCGGCTTCCCGATGAGCGTTCCCCCCTGGGCGATCGCCCTGGCCCTGGCGATGAGCAGCGGGGTGGGGCTGGTGTTCGGCATCTACCCGGCGGCGCGGGCCGCCGGGCTGGACCCGGTCGAGGCGATGCGCAGCGAGTAGGCTGCGCCGACCGTGGACGCACGCGCGCTGCCCTTCCTCGGGCTCGGCCTCTCCAGCAACCTGGACCCGGCGGTGGAGCCCAATCCCTGGGCGCTTCACGCCGCCGAGCCGGGGCTGCTCGACCTCGTCGAGTACAGCGCCCCGCTGGCCCTCGAGGAAGCCGAGCAGCAGGCGGGGCTCTTCCCGGCGCTCCGGGCGGCCCGGGCACGGCTGCCGGTGCTCTTCCACCCGGTGCACCTCAACCTGGCCGGGCCCGAGCTCGAGCCGCAGGGGCGGCTGGCCGCGCTCGAGGCGCATGCCCGCGCGGTGGGCTCGCCCTGGGTGGGGAACGACGTGGCCTGGTGGCACGTCCAGGGACAGGCGCTCCCCGGCTATCTCTACCTTCCGCCGCCGTTCAGCCCGGCAGGGCTGGACGTGGCGGCCGCCCACGCGCTGCACGTGGCGTCGGCGCTGTCGGTCCCGCTGGCGCTGGAGAACCCGGTGGTGGTCCGGCGGGACGGGCCGCTGCACGTCCTGGACTTCATGGGCCAGCTCCACGCCCGCACCGGATGCCCGCTGGTGCTCGACGTGGGGCACCTGGTCGCGGCGCAGCTGGCCTCCCGGCTTCCGCTCGAGACGGGGCTGGACGGCTTTCCCTTCGAGGCGGTGATCGAGGTCCACGTGGCGGGGGCAGTCATCACCCGCACGCCGGACGGGCGCGGGGTCTACATGGACGACCACGGCCAGCCGCTCCGGAGCGAGGTGCTGGGTCTGCTCGCCGAGGTGCTGCCCCGGTGCCGGGCGCTGCGGGCGCTGGTGTTCGAGGGAGACGGGCACCCCGCGAGCGCCGCTCGCGGCACGCTGGCCACGCTCCGGACGATGCTCGAGCCGGTGGCCGAGCGCGCGGCGATCGAGGTGCCGGCTCCCACCGGGCCGGTCCCGCCCCTTCCGGCGCATGCGGCCGATCTGGCCTGGCGGAGATTCGACCAGGTGCACGGGCGCGCGACGCCGACCGAGGACCCGATCGGAGTCCGCGCCGAGCAGGGCCTCCGGCTGGCGGTGACCCTGGAGGCGCTGGATGCCCGGTGGCCGCTCTCGCGCCCGCTGCTGGCTCCCACCCGTGCGGCGCTGGAGCGGTTCCTCGGCTCGGATGCCTTCCGGAAGGCGTTCGGCGCCGGCCAGCCCCTCGACGTGGCCTGGGCCGGGTGGGCCAGGGGCGAGGTGCGCGGGTCGGGCGCGCCGGAGCTGGCGACGGTGCTTGCCTTCGACACCTGGGCACAGGGCCTCGCG
>DASROG010000116.1:0-6525 GCA_035646995.1 Myxococcaceae bacterium | reverse complement strand
GAGCAGGGCAGTGGCGCGCATCGCACCGGAGAATCTCCCAGCCCGGCGACTCCATTTCCAGTGATGTCTGGTGATAATGAGCATCACCGTCATGAACATCGCGAGCGTCGACGCCAACCTGCTCCTCGTCCTGCATCTCGTGCTCCAGGAAGGGAGCGCGACCCGGGCCGCCCGGCGGCTGCACCTGACCCAGTCGGCGGTGAGCAACGCGCTCGCGCGGCTCCGGGCCCAGGTGGGAGATCCGCTGGTGGTGCGGACCGGGCGCGGGCTGGCGCCGACCCCGCGGGCCGAGCGGATGGCCCCGCTGCTCTCCACCGCCTTCGCCGACCTGGACCGGGCGCTGGGCCGCGAGAGCTTCCAGCCGTCGACCTGCACCCGAACCTTCACCTTCGCCGACAGCGAGGAATTCTCCCACCTGCCGCGGTTGGCGCGGCTGTTCGAGGAGCGCCTCCCTCGCGCGACGCTGGACCTGGCCGTCTCCGAGGACCCGCTCGGCGCGCTGGCCGCCGGCCGGGCCGACGTCGCGCTCGGCCCGGACGGGATTCGCGGGCCCGGCCTCTACCGTCGGCTGCTCTACGAGGAGCGCGCGGTGCGGGTGGTTCGCCGGGGACATCCGGCCCGGCGACGGGCGGCGCGCGCGGACGCGGACCTGCCGCAGATCGCGGTCGAGGTGACGGACCTCGCGCGCCCGCGGATGCCGACGGTGGGAGGGCGCATCGCCATCCGCGTTCCCACGTTCCTCGCTGCGGCGCTGGCGGCGAGCGAGACCGATCTCGTGGCCACGCTCCCGGTCCAGCTCGCCCGATCGCTGGCCCCGGTGCTCGGGCTGCGGGTCCTCGACCTGGGCGCTCGCCCGCGGGCGGTCGTCCTCTACTGGCACGCCCGGACCCATCAGGACGAGGCGATGCGCTTCTTCCGCTCGCTGGTGATGGACGTGACCCGGTCCCGTGGAGCCGATGGCCCGTCGCGGCGCACGCGTGCCGGCTGACGTCCTCGCCCCCTGATCCGCACAAGGGGCGAGCCTGCGGTGGTGAGGTCCCCCCGTCCTCCGGCAACGTCGGAGACGTCCAGCTCATGACGGATCTGCCCGCCCGTCGCCGCTTCCTCGGCGCGTCCGTTGTGGCGCTGCGCGGCCGGCGCTCTCCTCCCGCCCCGGCCCGGGCCCGCGAACGTGTCCGGCATGCTCTGCGGTAGCCACGGGAGGTCGTCATGCGCCGAACGCTGTCGCTGCTGTCCATCGCTCTCTTCCTGCTCGCCGGGTCGGCACATGCCTGGGATCGCGGGCGGGCCCGCACCTTCGCGGTGCTGCCGCCGGGCTCCTCGGGCCCGGAGGGGCTCGAGGTCGGCCCGCGAGGACACGTCTACGTGACCGGGTTCGGCTTCACCTCTGCCGGCTCCGCGACCGGGGAGGGCCAGCTCACCGTCTTCGACGAGAAGGGACGGCTCCTGCGACAGGTCACGGTCCATCCGTCGAGCCCGCACCTGCTCGGCCTCGCGTTCCACCCTCACACCGGGATCCTCCTGGTGAACGACTTCGGCGCCGGCCAGGTGCTCGCGGTCGACCCGCGGACCGGAGAGGCCCATCCGTTCATCACGCTGCCCGCGGCGCTCCCTCACCCGGGCGGCGCCGGGCTGAACGACCTCACCTTCGACCATGCCGGCAACGTGTACCTCTCCGACAGCGCCCAGGGCATCGTCTGGAAGGCCCCGCCGGGCGGCGGGGTCGCCACCATCTGGATCGACGACCCGCTGCTGCGCACCACTGGCGTCCCGCCCTTCGGAGCCAACGGCCTCCGCTTCAACCGCGAGGAGACGGCGCTCTTCGTCGCCAACACGGGGAGCGACACCGTGCTCCGGATCCCGGTGGTGGGGAACGACCCCGGCGGACCCGCGAAGATCTTCGCCCAGGCGATCAACGGCGCGGACGGGCTGCTCGTCGACGAGCGAGACAACGTCTGGGTGGTGGAGAACCAGTCCGACGACGTCGTGGTGCTCGACCCCAGCGGGAAGGTCGTCGCGAAGCTCGGCGACTTCGGCGGGGCGATCCGGAAGGGGGCGCCGGTGGGCCTGCTGTTCCCGGCCAGCATCCGGTTCAGCGGGCGTCACCTCCTGGTGAGCAATCTCGCCCTGGACCTGCGCATCTTCAACGCGGACTTCGTCAGCGCCGACTCCGAGTGGTGTGCGCAGGTCTCGCGGTACACCATCTCCTCGATCCGGATCGACGACCGGGACGACGACCACCACGGCCACGACGACGACTGAGGCGCGCTCCGACATCGACGGCGCGGTGCATCCCCGCTAAGACGGCGCCGATGGTCGAATCCGTGGTGGGACGCCACGCGCGTCCGTCCCGGCGTGTCGTCGCGCTGGTGGCGGGCGCCGCCGCGCTGCTGCTCCTGGCCGACGTCCTCCGCTGGATGATCGCCGGGCCGGTGCCGCTCCTTCTCGGGAAGCTGGCGCCCGCCGGTGCGGACATGGAGGCGGAGGCAGGCCTCGCAGCGCTCCTCGCGGTGGTGGCTCTCGTCGCGGCGGGCGGGCTCCGCCATCGGCTGGGGCGGCCGGCAGCGGTGGCGGGGCTCACGCTGGCGGCGCTCCTCGCCAACCTCGGCCCGTTTCCGACCGGTGACGTCAAGCCGGCGGCCCTCCTGCCCTTCGCCCTGGTCCGCGACGGGCGCCTCACCTTCGAGGGCACCGGGCTCGACCAGCCGATGCTCCCGCTCTCGGCCGAGCCGCTCCCGTACTTCATCGTCCGGAGCGGGGAGCGGATCGCCTCGAAGTACTCGCCCGCCCTTGGGGTGCTCGCGACGCCGGTGTACCTGCCGGCGGCGCTCGGGCGCTTCGATGCGCGCTCCCCGACCGTGGAGCACCTGGGCAAGCTCGCCGCGGCGGTGCTGACCGCGCTGGGGGTGGTCTGCATCCACGCCGCGGCCACGCGCCTGGTGGGCCGCGGGTTCGCCGGGGCCGCGACCGCGGTCTACGTGCTCGGGACTCCGGTGCTGCCGGTCGTGGGGCAGGCGCTCTGGCTCCACACTGGCGCGGTGCTGGGCTTCTCTCTCGCGCTCCTCGCGCTCACCGGAAGCCACGACTCGTCGCGGAGGCTCGGGGTGGTGGCCGGGCTCGGGGTGGGGCTGGCGGTCGCCTGCCGGCCGGTGGACGCGATCCTCGCCGCGGGCTTCGTCGTCGCCGTGTGGCAGGTCCGACCACGGGCGCTCGGCTGGATGGCGGCGAGCGCCTCCTTCCCGGTCCTCCTGCTCGCCCTCTACCAGTGGCGGGTCTTCGGCTCCCCGCTGGCCACCGGCTACGGGGCCGAGGCGGAGTACGGCTGGAGCGCTCCGCTCCTCCAGGGCATCCCCGGGCTCCTCCTCAGCCCCGGCCGGGGGCTGTTCGTGCACGCGCCGATTCTCCTCCTCTCGGTCCTCGCCCTGGTGCGGGCGGGCCGCGGCTGCTCTCCGCGGTGGTTCCTCCCGCTCGGGCTCTCGGTCGCGCTCTTCGTGTGCGTGATGGGGCACTGGTACATGTGGTGGGGAGGCGCCTCGCCGGGGAACCGGATGCTCTCCGACGCCGTGCCCATCCTGGGCGTCGCCCTGGCGTGCGGGCTCCGGGAGGCCTGGCAGCGGCGGCCGTTCCGGGCTCCGATCGTGGTCGCTGCTGCGCTCTCGGTGGCGACCCAGGTCTCGCTGACCTTCTTCGTGGACTCCCCCGCCTACGAGCGCATGATGTTCCTCGGGAGCGAGGCGCATCCCCGCCCCTGGGATCCCGGCACGTACCCGCTCCTGGCCCGCGGCGAGCTCCTGCTCGGGAGCGCCGCCCCTCGGGCACCCTGAGGGACGGCCCGGGCCCTCAGTCCTGGCGCTTCCTCACGAGGAGCGCCGTCGGGCCAGGAAACTCCGTCGCGACCTCGTAGCGCTCGGAGATCCAGTGCGCCAGCTCGAGCCCGTAGTCCTGTCCGAACCCCGCGTACCCGAAGACGAAGCTCTGATCCTCATTCCAGGAGACGATGACCTGAGGCGGCTTGCGCTCCCAGGCTCGCAGGACGGCCCGCTCGATGGCAGGCCCGTGGAGGTGCATCGGGATGTAGGCGATCATCCCGTCGTCCGGTGGCGTGAGCCCGGAGGCGAAGATCAGCCCCGCCCCGTCGGGCACCGCCGCGCAGACCGTGGTCGGGGGAAGGCGGCTCAGGTAGGGGACGAGCTTCGCCTCCGGGCCGCCGGGCTCCACCAGGCGCCAGACGCGGGCCGTCCTCACCTCGCTCGCCGGCCTGGTGAGCTTCGCGCCGGAGACGAGGAGGCCGTCGAGCGCCACGCCGGCGAGCACCGTGGAGGCGGCGATGGCCAGGATCCGGGGAGAGCGCGGCGGCCCGCTCCTGGCGGCGAGATAGCGGGTCATGCCGATGGCCACGCAGACCAGGGTGGGCGGCAGCAGATAGAAGCCGTAGTGGTCCACGCCGGTCCGGAGAAGGATCCGCGGGAGGGCTCCGAGCGCGAAGGCCCACACCACCAGGTGCTCGCGCCATCGTCCGCCGAGCGCCGCCTCACCCTCGCGCATGCGGGCGACGACGATCCAGACGAGGCCGGCTGCGAGCAGGAAGGGCGCCGCCCGGAAGAACTTCTCCCGGACGATGACCGCCGGCACCACGAGAAGCACGACCCAGGCGAGCGCCACGAGCCGCCGGTCGCGTGGAGCTGCGTGCTCCTCGGCCAGCCACCGCGCGACGGGAAGCACCACCGCCCAGCCGAGCAGCGAGGCCAAGACCTGTAGCAAGGAGAGGCCGACCTCCCGGACCCCCATCGAGCTCGTGATGTAGAACCGGGAACCCCCGTTGAGCAGCTCCACCAGGGACCGCCAGACGTGTCCCTGCGACAGCCGCGCGGCGACGAGATACCCCACCGCCGCCACGACGCCCCCGGTCCCCCAGGCGATCACGCGGCTGCGCGACGGGCGGGGGAGGACCGTGGCGAGGAAAGCGACGTGAGCGACGACCACCGCGAAGGTGGCCTCCATCTTGGTCAGGGCGACGAGCCCGGCCAGCGCCGCCGAGGCGGCGAGGGTGGTGGGCTTGCCCGAGCGCGCGTGATGGAGCAGCAGGAGCACGCTCCAGATCGCGAGCGTGATGCCATAGGTGGCAGAGAAGTTGTACGGGGCGACGAAGTTGAAGATGGCGACGGGGATCCGCTGGGCGAACGCGGACACGGTGAGGAAGGCAATCGCCACCCAGGCCGAGGTGAACGGACCGACGAAGCGGCGCGCGATGAGGTAGAGCCCGAGACAGGCCAGCGCGGCAGTGACCAGCCCGGCCCACATCTGCGTGTCGGAATGGACGCCGAAGAGGCCGTAGAGGCCCGCGTTCACCCAGGGAGCCAGCGGACCCCAGTTCCAGAAGATGTCGCGATACAGCGCCGCGCCCTCCAGCAGCCGGCGAGGGACGTCGAGCTCCTTGCCGCCGTCGACGATCAGGCTCCCCAGGCGCCGCCAGGAGAGCCAGGCGCATCCCACGAAGGCCGTGGCCACCAGCAGCGCCGGGGCCGGGAAGCTGGCCGCAGGCCTCGCGTCCGCGCGGCTCTGGCCGGGTGAAACGTCGCCCCGGTCGAGGACCTTCTCGTCGAACCGGTAGATCAACTCTTGCGCATCGGGACTCCGCATCGTTCTCCGTGCCGCATCGTGCCACCTCGGCCTCTCGAGCGGCGAGCGCAATCGTCGCTCCGGCGAGGGACCGCGGCTCTATCCGTCGCTCCCCGGCTCGTCCTTCTGCTCGCGGGCCCGGAGCTCCTCGAGCCGTCGGCGCAGCGCGGCCTCGGCGCCGCTGTCGCTCGGCTCGTAGAATCGCCGTCCGACCAGCGCGTCGGGCAGGTATTGCTGCCGCACCCAGTGCCCCTCGAAGTCGTGTGGGTACTGGTATGCGCTGCCGAAGCCCAGCTTCCGCATCAGGGGTGTCGAGGCCGGCCGGAGATGCGGCGGAACCGGCAGCGTGCCCGTCTCCTGGACCGTCTCCTTCGCCTTTCCGTAGGCGGTGATGACGGCGTTCGACTTCGGCGCGAGGGACAGGTAGGCCACGGCCTGCGTCAGCGGAAGCGTGCCCTCCGGCAGGCCCATCAGCTCGTAGGCCTGGAGCGCGGAGACCGCCACCACCAGCGCCTGCGGGTCGGCGTTCCCCACGTCCTCCGAGGCGAAGATGACCATCCGCCGGAGCACGAAGCGCGGATCCTCCCCGGCCTCCAGCATCCGCGTCATCCAGTAGAGCGCCGCGTCCGGATCCGAGCCGCGCATCGACTTGATGAACGCCGAGATCACCGCGTAGTGCTCGTCGCCCGCCTTGTCGTAGAGGAGCACCTTGCGCTGCAGCGCCTCCTCGGCGGCGGACACGGTGATTCGCTGCGTGCCCGAGGCCGCGGTCTCGAGCGCGGTGAGCGCCCGCCGCGCATCTCCTCCGGCGGTCCGCGCGATGAAACGGAGCGCGTCGTCGTCCGCCTCCACCTTGCCGGCGAGTCCCTGCGGGGCCACCAGCGCGCGCCGGAGCAGCTCCAGCAG
>DASROG010000115.1:0-8682 GCA_035646995.1 Myxococcaceae bacterium | reverse complement strand
CCCGTGCCCGCACCCACCGCGAGCGCGAGGGCGACCCCGAACACGAGGCTCCTCACACCCGGGCGCCCTTCACGTCGTACTCCTCCAGCTTGACCTCGGCGGTCTTCGCCGCGACCTCCACCTCGCGATACCCGAGGCCGCGCGCGGGATGCTGCGGATCCCAGGGGATCGGCTGCCGCTTGGGGACGCTTCCCGGCGCGGGCAGCGGAAACATCAGCGACTTGGCCGAATGGTGCGCGATGTGGCCAGTCATCCGGTGGTTCTCCTGGTGGATGTGCCCGTAGAAGACCGTCAGGTGCCGGTAGGGCTCGAGCACCGAGATGACCTTCGCCCCGTCGGCCGTGGCCCAGTCCCACTGGGGATAGAGGTCGAAGAGCGGCCGGTGGGTGAGGACGACGATGGGCGCGTCCTTGTCCAGCTTGCCCAGCTCGGACTTCAGCCAGTCGATCTGCGTGTCGCCCACCGCGCCGGACGGATCGGACACGTTGTCCAGGGCGATGAAGTGCACGCCCTTGTGCTGGAAGCTCTGGTGCAGCGCCCCGAAGTTCTCCTGGTAGGCCTGCCCCTTGTCGAGCGAGGCGTCGTGCTCGCCGGGGAGGAAGATCAGCTTCGAGACGTGGAGGCCAGAGACGATGGCCTTGAACTCACCCATGCGCTTCCGGCGGAGCGCATCGTCATCCGTGGTGTGGGTGAGATCGCCGGTGAAGACCACGAAGTCAGGCTTGGCCTTGGTCGCGTTCACCGTCTGCACCACCTGCTTGAGCGTCCGGTCCGCCTCGGGATTGGGAGGGCCGCTGAATCCCCAGTGCGTGTCGGAGAGCTGGAGGAAGAAGAAGTCCTCGGCGACCTTTCCCTTGCCGGCCGCGAGCGAGAACCCGGGAAGTCCCGAGCCGAGGACGACTCCTCCGACCCCGAGCAGCCTCAGCAGCTCCCGTCGGTCGATGTGCATCTTGGTTGCTCCTTGCTCTGGTACCGCCGTGTGCTCTTCGAGACTCGGGGGACCGCCGGCGATATTCCGTCCCTCCGGTGGAATGGATTCCGCGCTCGCGGAGTCCTGGCGACCGTGGACGACGATTCACGAGAATTCGAGCTGTTCGCCCGTCCGCACGCCGCGGCGGCCCTGCGCCTGGCGCGGACCCTGGTCCGCAACGAGGCCGACGCCCAGGACGTGCTCCAGGACTCGTTCCTTCGCGCCTTCCGGCACTTCCGAGGCTTCTCGGGCGAGAGCCCCCGGGCGTGGCTGCTGTCCATCGTCCGCAACGTCAGCTTCACGCTGTGGCGGAAGCGCGAGCGGGACGCCCCGGGGGATCTCGAGCCCGCCCTGGACACCGAGACGGACCCGGCCCCCTCCCCGGAGACGCGGCTGCTGGAGGCGTGCGACGCCGGGGAGGTGCACGCCGCGCTGGACCGGCTCCCGGGCCTCCACCGCGAGGTGCTGGTCCTGCGGGAGATGGAGGAGTGCAGCTACCGGGAGATCGCCGAGATTCTCGGGGTCCCGATCGGAACGGTGATGTCGCGGCTGTCGCGCGCCCGGGCGCAGCTGGTACGCGAACTGGTGGGCGACCCCCGGAGCAAGAACTGATGGAACCCTTCGACGAACATCCGCGCGGCGCGCTCCATGCCTATCTCGACCGGGAGCTCTCGCTGGAGGGCTCGCTGGAGGTGGAGGCGCATCTGTCCACGTGCGGCGCGTGCCGCCGTGAGCTGGAGACGTACCGGGCCCTCCGGCGCTTGCTACAGCAGGCGAAGGCCGCGGCGCCCGAGGCCGAGGCGGCGCTGGCCCGGGTCACCCGGGCCGTTCGCGCCCGGCGCCGGCGAGCGTTCGCCTTCGGTGGACTGGGCGCCATGGCGGCCGCGGCGCTGGTCGCGCTGGTGCTGGTGCCCCGGGCCGGTGGCGGCGTGGTGCACGAGGTGGCGGCGCTGCACGCCCGCGCGCTCGACAGCGGACGTTCGGTGGATCTCGCCTCGAGCGACCCGGACGCCATCGGGCAGTGGCTCTCGGCGCGGCTGCCGGGCGCAGTTCCTCCCACGGCAGGAGGGGACGGGTTCGCGCTGCGCGGGGCCCGGGTGGAGTCCCTCGACGGACGGCCGGTGGCCACGGTCGTGTACCAGGTGCGCACCCACCTGGTGGACGTCTTCGCCTGGCCCTCGGCGGAGCAGGACATGGAGCCCCGCCCCTCCGTGGCGGGCCGCTGGACGGTGTGCCGCTGGTCACATCGCGGGGTCGCCTACTGGATGGTCTCGGATGCGGGCAGCGAGGATCTCAAGGCCCTCGCGGCGCTGATCAAGGAACGGCGCACGTGAGACGCGGCTCCCGTGTGGGGCGCCTGCTGCTCCTGGGAGCCGGCGGGGTGGTCGCGGTCTGCGTCGCCGTGGCGCTCGGCGCGGTGAATCCGTCGGCGACCACCCGGCCCTCGAAGCTGGAGAAGCTCGTGGCACACGCCGCGCTCGACGCGGCAGTCCGAGCACGCGCCCCCCGGGGACGCACCGCCGCTTCCGACCCGGCGAGCATCGCCCGTGGTCGCGAGGCATACCTGGCGAATTGCCTGGTCTGCCACGGGGTGCCGGGTGGAGAGCAGTCGGCCATCGCCGCGGGGCTGAACCCGCCCGTGCCCGACCTCGCCGAGCCGCGGACGCAGGCGCGCACCGACGGCGAGCTCTACTTCCTGGTCTCCGGGGGCGTGCGGCTCACCGGGATGCCGGGCTTCGAGCGGTCGCTGCTGGAGAAGCTGCGCTGGGAGCTGGTCACGTTCCTCCGCGCGTTGCCGAGGCTCGGCGACGGAGAGCTCCAGGCGCTCTCGGGACACCGCTGAGCTGGGTCCGGGTGTCCCCGGAGCGCCAAGGGTCGTGCAGGCGGGACGGATGATCGGCGGTGTGCCGGCGTGTCGCCGGCTCCTCCTTGCATCGGCACCCCTTCCGGCGGGGGTCGAGTCCCCGGTCAGGCCGCCCGCGCGTCCTCGATGGCCCGGGTGATGATGCCCTCGGTGAACGCCGAATCCGCCGGGCGTGACTCGCTCACCACCGTGGCGTCTCCCCGGATGCGGCGGCTGTACAGGCTCAGCGAGGGGTCGAGGAGGAACCGGAACAGGAGGGCGGTCCACGAGCGGTGGTACACCAGGCCGTCGTAGAACTCGGGGGCCATCGCCTTGAGCCGAGGGAGCCGCGACCAGGGCACCATCATCAGATCGTGGTGCTCGTTGTGGTACCCGACGTTGAACGCCACCCGGTTCAGCGGGCCGTAGTACGAAAAGGTCTCCTGGCCGGCTTTCCCGCTGGTCAGGTAGTGCTCCTGGATCCACCGCGCACCCACCGGATGGAGTCCGATGGCGAAGATGCTGGAGAGCGTGAGGTAGAGCACCGGCTTCCAGCCCGCGACCGCCCAGAGGCCGGCCAGGAAGGAAATCTGGCATCCGACGTTCGCCAGGTACCATCGGTCGAGCATCCGCACCCGCTTGAGCCGCGGGACCCGCAGGCTCTGCCAGGCGAAGAAGGTGAGGAGCCAGAGCGCCTTCCGCACCGTCCCGTTGCCCACCAGCCGCGCCTCCAGCGGCGAGGCGAGGTCGGCGTCCAGCTCTGGCTCGCCCTGGAACCGGTGGTGCAGGAGGTGGAACTTCCGGAAGGAGATGGCCGCCGGGAAGACGATGGGGAGGTTGGCGAGGATCTGGAGCCAGGCGTTCCAGCGGGTCTTGCGGAAGACCAGGTTGTGCGTGCAGTCGTGGATGAGCGTCCAGAGGGCGTGGTCCGCCAGCGCGCCCACCAGATAGGCGACCAGCAGCAGCATCCACCAGGGCTGCGAGCGGAGCGCCCAGGCGATCGCGATCTGCAGCCCGACGATGACCACCACCCAGACCGCGGTGCTCCGGTCTCGCCCGAACAGCGAGCGGACCTCGGGGTGCGCGGCGAGGAGCGCCCGGGTCCGCTCGAGGTGCGGCTCCGGGTAGTCGACCACGTCCCAGGCGAGTGCTGGCCCCGACATGGGCCGGCTCATACCACGTCCGTCGACCCGGGATCCCCGCTGCCCGCGGGCCGGGCGGCGAACCGGCCGCTACTCGATGTTCCCGGGGCGGGCGAGCAAGCTGATGCCGCCGCAGGTCGGGTTGATCTTGGCGTTGGGGCAGTAGACCGCGTCGGCGCTCCCGTTCAGCGTGCCACCGTCGAAGGTCAGGTCGTTCAGGGTGGCTTTGAGATGCGCACCGGCGGCCGTGCCGACCTGGGTCACCGTGACCGTGCCCCCGGTCGAGGGAGTGACGATCGCCGTGTCGCAGCTGGTCGGGATGGCCCAGGCGCCGTTCCAGTACGTCCCAGGCGAAGGCGTCGGTCCGCCCGTCTGGATGCCCGGAAGGTCGAACCAGGCGTAGTCGCCGGTGACGATCGGGCCCACCTGCGTCGCGCCGCCGACCCAGTTGAGCAACGCGAGCCCGAGCACCGTGGTCTGCCCGCTCGGAAGCGTCGAGCCCCCGAGCAGCTCGCAGACGTGGCTGCGGTCGGCCATGACCAGCGTCATGAATGCTGCATCGATGCCAAAGACCGCATCCCTGACCACGAGCGCCTGTCCGTTCACGGTCCCGTTGATCGTCCCGGTTCCGGTCGGGAACCCGGAGTCCACCGGGCCGTTGTTGTCACTGCTCCCGCACGCACACGCGAGCAGGCCCAGCACCATCCAGCGCTTCATCTGTCCCCTCCCGGAGTTCGTCGAGGACCGCCGCTTCAGTCCTCGCGCTTCGGAGCCCGCGTCATCCGATCCAGCAACGCCCGCCGCGGGCTCTTTCCCTCGTACATGATGGCATGGACCTGGTCGCAGATGGGGAGCTCCACGCCGACCTTCCGGGACAGGTCCCCGCGCGCTCCGGGCGGTCGTCACGCCCTCGGCCACCTGCGTCATGGCGGCGAGGATCTGGTCGAGGAGCGCCTTGCGCACCACGTCGCGGGTGGCATGAGACGGGGTGGCGAGCACCACCAGCTCCGACCCGGCGAGCGCCTCCTCCAGAGAGAGACTGGCCCGGACCCGCGGCGAGACCGCGATGCCCGGGAGGTAGGCGCGGTTCTCCCGCGCGCCATTGATGGACTCGACGACCTTCGGCTCGCGGGCCCACGCCCGCACCTCGTCGCAGCGGGTGGCCAGGGTGTTTGGCCAGCGCCGTTCCGAACGCTCCGAGCCCGAATGACCGAGCACGCATGGCAGACCCCTCCCGCGGGGAAGAGGCCGGCCGCTCCACGCCATCACCGGGAGCGTTCGTTCCTCGCTCGGGCGGGCGTCATGGCGGCGCAGGCTTCATGTTCCGGACCAGGTACGTCTCGTCGTTGTAGTCGTACATGGCGAAGAACGGGACGCCCGGGCTCGGAGCCCGGTGCATGTCCAGCGAGATCAACCAGGTGTTGGGCACCACGGCTCCGCTCGCGTCCTTCAGCGGCCAGAAGCGCATCCGGTGACCGCAGACCTCACTCGCGGTGCACCAGGGTTCCTGCTCCGCCATGGACTCGTCGCTGAACTCGAGCTCGATGTGCCAGCCGAACTGCTGCGAGCCGGGATCGAACGAACCCGTGGCCTGCTGGCTCGGGTTCTCGTAGCGGCGCGGAAGCAGCCGCTGGATGTCCTCCTTGGCGCCCCCGAGGATGTAGTGGTCGTCCGCTTCCGAGGTTCGTCCCTTCGGGAACCAGTAGGCAGAGCTGCCGTACGAGACGGCCCCGGCGTCGCCACAATCCCACCCGCTGTGCCACGCGCTCAGGAGCTGCACGCTCACCGGCTGCGACGGATTCGCCTTCACCCAGTACGAGCTGAGCACCTCATCGCCGACCGCGACCCGGTAGCCGCCCGCGGCGAACAGCTGCTCCGGGGTTCCGACGACCGTCGTGTACCCGTAAAGACCATTGACGAGCTCCTCGAAGGTGGGCTCGTGGGTATTCTGGGGAAGGTCCTGACGGAAGCCCGCGAGGTTCATGGTCCGGGTGGGGGTCGTGGCGGCGTTAGAGCGGACCGTCAACGTGCCGTTGTGCACCCGGCCGTCCACTGCGACGAACTTCACCGTGACGTCGACCGACTGTCCGGGAGCCAGAGTGAGCGGCACGGGGAATGCCGGCGTGGCGGTGAACGCGCCGGTGGCCTCGATCGAGCTGATGTCGACCGGCGGCTCATCACCGTGAACCCCGGAGCCGTTCCGCACCGTGACGACCCCGGTGTCCTTGACCGTCAGGGGACCCCAGCACGGGGCGATGGTGCTGATGACGTTGAAGAACATCCGGTCGCTGGACGGCTCGCCGTCCTGATTCGCGAGCTGCAGGGCGCCCCCGCCGCCGGTCCCGGTCGGCTTGCGGTTGTTGTCACTGCTCCCGCATGCGCACGCGAGCAGGCACAGGACCACCCAGCGCTTCATCGTGTCCCCTCCCTCAATGTCGAGGCCTGCCCCGTCAGTCCTCGCGCTTCGGAGCCCGCGTCATCAGATCCAGCAACGCCCGCCGCGGGCTCTTTCCCTCGTACATGATGGCATGGACCTGGTCGCAGATGGGGAGCTCCACGCCGATCTTCCGGGACAGGTCCCGCGCGCTCCGGGCGGTCCTCACGCCCTCGGCCACCTGCGTCATCTCCGCGAGGATCTGGTCGAGTTGACGCCCCTTCCCGAGCTCGATGCCGACGCGCCTGTTCCGCGACAGATCGCCGGTGCAGGTGAGCACCAGATCACCGAGCCCGGCGAGCCCCATCAAGGTCAGTGGATTCGCGCCCATGGCCACCGCGATCCGGCTGATCTCCGCCAGTCCCCGGGTGATCACCGCGCTCCGGGCGTTGAGCCCGAAGCCGAGACCGTCCGAGATGCCGGCGGCGATGGCGATGACGTTCTTCAGCGCCCCGCCCAGCTCCACCCCGATGACGTCGACCGAGGTGTACGTGCGGAAGGACTCGGTCTGCAGCGCCACCTGGATCCTCTGGGCCACCTTCTCGTAGTGGGCGGCGATGGTGACCAACGTCGGCATCCCGGCGGCCATCTCCTTGGCGAACGAGGGGCCGGAGAGAATGGCGATGGAGGGGTGGTACTGCTCGGGGAGGCAGTCCTCGAGCAGCTGGGTCATGGTCATCAGGGTCTCGTTCTCGATCCCCTTGGCCACGGTGAGCAGCGGCACGTGCTCCCGGAGGTGAGGGAGCGCCTTGCGCACCACGTCGCGGGTGGCATGAGAGGGGGTGGCGAACACCACCAGCTCCGAGCCGGCCAGCGCCTCCTCCAGGGAGAGGCTGGCCCGGACCCGCGGCGAGACCGCGATGCCCGGGAGGTAGGCGCGATTCTCCCGCGCGTCATTGATGGACTCGACGACCTTCGGCTCGCGGGCCCACGCCCGCACCTCGTCGCAGCGCGTGGCTAGGGTGTTGGCCAGCGCCGTTCCGAACGCTCCGAGCCCGATGACCGACGCACGCATGGCAGGCCCTCCCGCGGGGAAGGTCGGCCACTTTACGCGATCGGCGCGCCCCGAGAATCCCGGCCGCTCAGGGCGGCGCGGGCATCATGTTCCGGACCAGGTACGTCTCGTCGTTGAAGTCGTAGTTGGCGAAGAAATCGAGGCCCGGGCGGTGCATGTCGACGGCGACGAGCCACGTGTTGGGGATCCCGGCACCCGTTGCGTCCTTCACCGGCCAGAAGCGCATCCGGTGACCGCAGAGCCTTCCCGCGGTGACGCACCAGGGCTCCTGCTCTGCGATGGACTCATCGCTGAACTCCAGCTCGATGTGGAAGCCGAACTGCTGAGCTCCCGGGTCGAACGACCCTGTCGCCGGCTGACCCGGGTCTGTCTGGGGCTGGCTGACGTTTTCCTTGTAGCTTCGGGGGAGGAGCCGCTGGATGTCCTCCTTAGCGCCGCCGAGGATCCAGTGGTCATCGGTATTCGAGGTCCGGCCCTTGGGGAACCAGTAAGCAAAGCTTCCGTACGACACGGCCGTCGGATCGCCACAGTCAAAGCCGCTGTGAAATGCGCTCAGCAACTGCATCGTCACCGGCTGGGAGGAATCCGCCTTGACCCAGTACGAGCTGAGCACCTCGTCGCCCACCGCGACGCGCTCTCCGCCGGCGTTGATCAGCTGCTGCTTGGTCCCGACGACGGTCGAGTAGCCGTAGATCGCGTTGACCACCTCGTCCAGATCGGGCTCGGTGGAAACCGTGGGAAATGCCGAGTTCTGAGGGATGTCCTGCCGGAATCCCGCAAGGTTCATGGTCCGGGTCGGCGCGCTCGGATCGTCCGAGTGCAGGGTCAAGCTCCCGTTGTGGACCCGGCCAGTGGTCGCCACGAACTTCACGTTCACGTCGAACGACCCGCCCGGTGGGAGATTCGCAGGCAATGCGGTGGACGGCGTCGCGGTGAAGCCGTCCGTGACGTCCATCGCGCTCACCGTCACGTTCGAGGTCCCTTGGTTCCGGACCGTGAGGGTTCCCGAGTCCTTCACCGTGAGCGGGCCCCAGCAGGGGGCGATGGTGGTGATGACGTTGAACATCATCCGGTCCGACGCGGGCTGGCCGTCCTGGTTGATGAGCTGGAGCGCGCCGCCGCCGCCGCTCCCGGGCCGCTTGACGTTCCGGACGACGTACACGATGTCGTTGTAGTCGGGCCCCGCGGAGATCGGCGCCTCCTCGGTGGTCACGATGTACGCATTGGGCGCGAGCGAGCCGTCGGGGTTCTTGTACGGGTACACCCGCATGTGGTGCT
>DASROG010000114.1:0-3014 GCA_035646995.1 Myxococcaceae bacterium | reverse complement strand
GTGGCCTCCGCCAGCGCGCCGTCGTCGAGACCCTCGCGGCCGTTCCCCGCTCCCGCCGACGCGCGCACCACGGCCCTCCGGAGAGCGCGAGCACCTTGCCGGGGAAGGCGAGCGGACCGGTGTCACGGACCGCGGGTCGCTGGAACTCCGGCGGCCCCGACGCGAGCACCCCGCGCGCGCGGCCGTCGTCCAGCGCCGCCTGCACCCAGCCGGTGAGCGTCGGAAGCTCGGGCTCGCCCCGGAACCAGGCGACCGCATACCCGCGGGCGTCCACCAGCACCGAGGTGGGCCAGCCGTGAATCACGTACTGCTCCCAGACCACCATGTCCGAGTCGGTGGCCACCGGGTGCTCGACGCCGTGCCGGGCCATCGCCTCCGCCACGGCGGAGACCTCCTTCTCCGCGTCGAACTTCCCGGAGTGGATGCCGACCACCTGGAACGGCTGGCCGCGGAAGCGTTCCTCGAGCGCCCGGAGCACCGGGAGGGCGTGCAGGCAGTTCACGCAACCCGAGGTCCAGAAGTCGAGCAGGACCACCCGGCCCTTCAGCGCCCCGCGGAAGAGGAGCGGCCGGTCCGTGCCCAGCCAGGTGCCCACCCGGTCGAGGTCGGGGGCGCGCGGGTGTCGTCTGTCGAGGAGCGCACGGATGGACACGGAGGGCTCCCGGGGACCCGCGTCGGGGGCAGGCGCGGCGGCGAGGAGGGCGAGTAAAGGCATCGACGGAAACACGGGACAGCTTTCGAGGAGGACCTACCCCCGGGCTACGCGCCGCGCCACCGGTCGGTTTCGGGCCCAGCAGCCCCTCGCAGCCGTGGTACACCCCGCCGCCATGTTGCTCCAAGGCAAGCGCCTGCTCATCACCGGCGTACTCACCCCCCAGTCACTGGCGTACGGCATCGCCGAGCTCGCCCAGCAGGAGGGAGCGGAGATCGTGCTCACCTCCTTCGGGCGGGGCATGACCCTCACCGAGCGCTCGGCGAAGCGGCTGAACCCTGTGCCCGAGGTCCTGGAGCTCGACGTCACGAACGCCGAGCACTTCGCGCGCCTCACCGAGACGCTCAAGGCGAGCGGCAAGCCGATGCATGGCGTGCTGCACGCGGTGGCCTACGCGCCGGAGGATGCGCTGGGCGGCAACTTCCTCAACACGCCGTGGGAGAGCGTCGCGACCGCCTTCCGGGTCTCGACCTTCTCGCTCAAGGAGCTCGCGGTGGCGGTGGCCCCGGTGATGACCGAGGGCGGGAGCATCGTGGCTCTGGACTTCGACAACTCCAGACAGGCCTGGCCGATCTACGACTGGATGGGGGTGTGCAAGGCCGCGATGATCTCGGTCATCCGCTATCTCGCCCGCGACCTGGGGCCGAGGAACATCCGGGTGAACGCGGTGGCGTCAGGCCCGCTGGTCACCATCGCTGCCAAGGGGATTCCGGGATTCAAGCAGCTCGCGGATACCTGGCTCCTCTCCGCGCCGCTGGGATGGAACGCGCGCGACCGGCACCCGATGGTCGCGAAGACGGTCGTCGCGCTGCTGTCCGACTGGTTCCCGGGGACCACCGCCGAGGTGGTGCACGTGGACGGTGGGCGCCACGCCATCGGCTCGCCGCCGGTGGACATCATGGAGCGGATCACGGCCGCTCTGGCGGACGACGAACGCGGCCCGAAGGAGTGAGCGGACCGGTCTCGGCTGAGCAGGGCAGCGACTCGCCCCCGGAGCAGGGAGACGCCGGTGGACGCGCGCAGGAGCGCGCCAGCGATCGGGCTCAGAACCGCTTCAGCGCGACGATGTCGTTGTTGAAGGGATCGACGTAGTAGACGTTGCCCTGATCCACGCCGCCGATGAGCGACGAGTTCTGGGCGATGCGCGGGTAGCGGTACAGCCAGCGCGGCTGCAGCCCCGGACCGAAATGCAGGACGACATCGCCGAGCGCGGCGCTGTTCAGGAGCACGCTCAGGCTCCCATCGGTGGCGGACCGGACGTTCTTCGCCAGGCGCTGTGCCGACGAGCCGTAGACGTAGAGCCCCGGCACGCGGGCGGTCGCCACCGGTCCGGCCCCGTCCTGTTGCCAGGCCTCGAAGGTGGTGTAGGGCGGGTCGTTCCGCATCGTGACCACCGCACCGAGCGCCGGAACCGCGCCGAACGTGCCTCCCTGGAGGACCCCGAGCACCTGCGGCTGGCTGGGCAAGGTCACGCCTACCTTGGCCAGGTAGCTGCCGCCGATGCCGCCGGCGGCATCGACCCGGAGGACCACCCACCGGGGAACGACGGCGGCCGCTCCGCAGTCGAGGTTCACGCCCACCGCGAAGCTTCCGTCCACCACCGGCAGGAGCCTGTTGACCGATTGCACCGAGCATCCGGCGAAGGCGGAGTGCGAGCGCGGCTGGGGCACGAAGCTACCCTGCGGAAAGGCGAACACGCTCCAGGTCGGCCCGCAGAACGACGCATCGTCGTTCGGTGCGAGGTAGGTCCGCACCGCGCCGAACGCCCCCGCCGTGCCACCTGGAGCCGGTGCGGCGAGGTCCAGGTTCGGGTTGGCAGTGTTGTCGCCGGTCCGGATGACCTGCTGACCGGTCGAGGCCTGGACGCAGGCGACGGTGTGCGTCGCCGGCGCGCCCCAGCAGGTGTTGAACGCGCCGTTGAGGATGTCCGGGATGCAGACCAGGTCGTCCATCCGGGTGAGGACCGGCCCGGTCACGCTTCCGTCGGGCTGTAGCACGTCCAGGTTGAAGGGGACCGAGTAGCCGGTGGCAGGGCGAGGCCCGTTGATGGGCTCGCCGAGGGCGATGACGTCGCTGCCCACGCGCTGGCTGACGTCGGGTCTGGTGAAGAGCACCGTGCCGTGCCCGTCGAAGTCAGCGGCCACGAAACCCGCGTCCTGGGGGAAGGGGATGGTGCCGCCGTCGGGGATGGTGAGCGCGGAGGAGGGGCCGATGGCGAAGGCGAATCCGGCGTCGTTGAGGATCGGTCCGGCGTCCAGGAGCCCTCCGTCGGGCCCCGCGTCTGCCCCGGCGTCGGGTGTTC
>DASROG010000113.1:0-13908 GCA_035646995.1 Myxococcaceae bacterium | reverse complement strand
GGGGAATCTGCTCCACGACCTCGAGAGAATAGCTCTCCAGGCCCACGATCTTCTTGGGATTGTTGGTCAGCAGGCGCAGCCGCCGAAGGCCGAGGTCCTTGAGGATCTGCGCCCCCACCCCGAACTCCCGGAGCCGGCTGCGGTCGGCCCCCGGGCCGGCCTCCTCTGCGGCGGCGCGCGTGCAGGTGAGCGCCGAGGACGGACTCACCGCCTTGTGCAGGTAGACCAGCACCCCGCGGCCGGCGTCGGCGATGGCCTTGAACGCCTGCTCCAGCTGGCTGCCGCAGTCGCACCCGGCGGTGCCGAGGAGATCACCGACCGGACAGGCGCGGTGCACGCGGGTGAGCACTGGCTCGGGCCCGGTGATGTCGCCCTTCACCATCGCCACGTGCACGTCGGAGTCGACGTCGCTCTGGTAGGCGTGCGCGATCCACGTGCCCTGCTGCGGACGGCGGAGCTCCGACGTGGCCACCCGCTTCACCAGCCGGTCGTTCTGCAGGCGGTGGCGGATGAGGTCGGCCACGCTCAGGAGCGTGAGCCCGTGCTTTCGCGCGAAGCGCTGGAGCTCCGGACGGCGGGCCATGGTCCCGTCCGGATTCATCACCTCGCAGATGACTCCGGCGGGGAACAGCCCCGCGAGCCGCGCCAGGTCGACCGAGCCCTCGGTCTGCCCGGTACGGACCAGCACCCCGCCCTCGCGGGCGAGAAGGGGGAAGACGTGCCCGGGGCGGACCAGGTCGCCCGGCTTCGCCTTCGGGGCAACGGCGGCGAGGATGGTCCGGGCGCGGTCCGCGGCGGAGATGCCGGTGGTGACCCCGCGAGCAGCCTCGATGGACACGGTGAAGGCGGTGCCGAACGGCGAGGTGTTGTCCTGCACCATGAGCGGCAGGGCGAGCTGGCGGATGCGGTCCTCGGTCAGCGAGAGGCAGATGAGCCCGCGGCCGTGGGTGGCCATGAAGTTGATGGCCGTCGGGGTGACCTTCTCCGCGGCCATGACCAGGTCGCCCTCGTTCTCCCGGTCGGTGTCGTCGGTGAGGATGACCATCCGACCCTTGCGGATCTCACCGATGGCTCGCTCGACCAGGGCGATGCTTCCCACCTCTTCCGGGCGTCGTGCCATCAGTCCAATCCGAACCCGGCGGCGCGGAGCATGTCCACCGTCAGCCCACCGGAGCTCGCGGGCCGGGGAGCGTGAGCGGCATGGAGGCGCGCCACGTACTTGCCGATGACGTCCGCCTCGACGTTGTAGCGCTCACCGACCGCCCGGTCGGCCAGGGTGGTCCGCGCCTGGGTCTCGGGGATGAGCTGCACGCCGAAGCGGTCCTCGCCGACGGTGTTGACCGTGAGGCTGACCCCGTCGAGGGTGACCGACCCCTTCTCGATGAAGAGCGGGGCCAGCTCCGGGGTGAGGCCGACCTCGAGCAGGACCGAGCCGCCCTCGTTCCCCCGGGAGAGGAGCGGCAGCACGCCGTCCACGTGGCCCAGCACCAGGTGGCCGCCGAGCCGGTCGGAGAGCCGGAGGGCACGCTCGAGGTTGACCCGCGAGCCGCTGCGGAGCTCGCCGAGGGTGGTGCGGCGGAGGGTCTCCGGGGCGGCGTCGACCCGGAACTGGTCGGCGGTGCGCTCGACCACCGTCAGGCAGGCTCCGGAGACGGCGATCGACTCCCCGAGCGCGAACTCGCCTGCCCCAAGGGCGGTCCGGATCCAGAGGGTCGTCATCGGGCCCGGGAGGACGCGCTCCACGGTGCCCACGTCCTGCACCAGGCCAGTGAACATGCTCGGTCGTCGCTTATAAGGCCCTCCGAGCCAACCCGCCATGACCGACACCACCCCCGAGACCCTCCTCGCCGATACCCGCACAGCCCTGGCCACCGCCCGCTCGGAGCTGGAGACCCTTCTCGGGGTGAAGGGGCCTCGCACCGAGTCCGACACGCTCGGGACCTACCAGCGGCTGCAGCTCGCTCTCTCCAACGCCGGGCACCGGGCGGGACTCCTGTCGGAGGTCCATCCGGACAAGCCCCTGCGCGAGGCCGCAGAGACGGCAGTCCAGGAGATCAGCGCCTACGCGACGGAGCTGTCGCTCCACCGGGGCCTCTACGATGCGCTGGCGGCGGTGAAGATGGAGGGGCTCACACCCGACACGCGGCGATTCCTCGAGCACACCCTCCGCGACTTCCGACGGGCGGGCGTGGACAAGGACGAGCCGACGCGGGCGCGCTTGAAGGAGCTGGCGGACCGGGCGGTGCGCCTGGGGCAGGACTTCGACCGGGCGATCCGCGAGGACGTGCGGAGCGTGACGCTGCGGCCGGAGCAGCTGGCGGGGCTGCCGGAGGACTACCGCGCGGCGCGCACGCCGGGCCCGGACGGGAAGGTGCGCATCACGACGGACTACCCCGACCTCCTGCCCTTCCGGACCTATGCCCATGACGGCGAGGCGCGGCGGCAGCTCTACGTCGAGAACACCTCGCGGGCGTTCCCGCGGAACGAGAAGGTGCTGAAGGAGATCCTCGAGGTGCGGGCCGAGCAGGCGCAGCTCCTCGGCGCGGCCTCCTGGGCCGACTACGTGACCGAGGACAAGATGTCGAAGTCGGCGACGGTGGTGGCCGAGTTCCTCGCCCGGGTGGCCGAGGTCAGCGAGGGCCCGGCGCGGCGCGACGTGGACCGGCTGCTCCGGCGGAAGCAGAAGGAGGTGCCCTCCGCGACCCGGGTCGAGGACTGGGAGAAGGCCTACTACGAGGAGCGGGTGAAGCAGGAGGAGCTGGGCTTCGACTCGCAGTCGGTGCGTCCCTACTTCGAGTTCAACCGGGTGCGGGACGGTCTGCTGACCATCACCGCGCGCCTCTTCGGCATCCGCTACGTGCCGGTGAATGACCGCGCATGGCACCCGAAGGTGGAGTCGTACGACGTGTTCCGCGGAGAGGAGAAGCTGGGGCGGATCCACCTCGACCTGCACCCGCGCGCGGACAAGTACAAGCACGCGGCGCAGTTCCCGATCGTGAGCGGGGTGAAGGGCGTCCAGCTCCCGGAGGGGGCGCTGGTCTGCAACTTCGCCGACCCGGCGGTGCACAGCCCGGCGCTGCTGGACCACGACGACGTGGTGACGCTGTTCCACGAGTTCGGACACCTGATGCACCACGTGCTCGGCGGGCAGCAGAAGTGGCTCGGCTTCTCGGGCGTGGCGACGGAGTGGGACTTCGTGGAGGCCCCGAGCCAGATGCTCGAGGAGTGGGCCTGGGACCCGGAGACGCTGAAGCTGTTCGCCCGGCACGTCGAGACGAACGAGCCCATCCCGGCCGAGCTGGTGCACCGGATGCGGGAGGCGAACGAGTTCGGCAAGGGCGCGCACACCCGGCACCAGGTCTTCTACGCCCAGCTGTCGCTCGGGCTGCACAGCCGGCCGCCGGCGAACATCGACATCACCCGGACGATGGTGGAGCTGCAGAAGAGGTACAGCCCGTTCCCGTACGTCGAGGGCACGCACTTCTTCGCCAGCTTCGGGCACCTGAACGGTTACTCGGCGATGTACTACACGTACCTGTGGTCGCTGGTGATCGCGAAGGACTTGCTCGGCGAGTTCCAGCGCCACGGGCTGCTCGACGACGCGACGGCCAGCCGCTACCGGGACACCGTGCTCGTTCCCGGCGGCAGCAAGGACGCGGCAGATCTGGTGAAGGACTTCCTGGGTCGGCCCTACGGTTTCGAGGCGTTCCAGGAGTGGCTGGAGCGCACCTGAGGCGATTCCATGCTCACGGACCGCGAGATCGAGCAGCGCCTCCTCGGAAGAGAGCCTGATGGGGGAGGTTCCAGTTTCCTGATCCTGGCCCGCGGGACGCCTCTGCCGCCGCATCGACGCATCGATCGTTTCTGCGGAGATCGAGGGCGAGTCGCTCCTTAGGCTCCGGCTATCGGATGGCTCGACGATCGGTGTGCCACTCGAGCAGCCAGCCGGAATCACGGGCGAATCCGCCCACTTCGTGCCTTCGGACGACCTGGGCAATCCAGAACTCCGCAACATGCGGATCTGGTGACTCAGGGCCGCTCCTTCGAGCATTATCGAGGGGCAAGCGCATGAACGTCACACTCCGTCCCGCCGTTGAGGGCGACTTCGAGGCATGTCGGCGCACGTACTTCGCCGAGATGGATTGGATCAACGAGCGCCTGCAGCTGAAGCGAGACGATCAGGAGAGGATGTTTCGGGAAATGTGGGCCCCGGCCCAGGTCTGCATCATCCAGGCGGACGGGGTCGACGTCGGCTGGCTCCAGACCGTCGCGAGCAAGAGCGACGAGTTCCTCGGGCAGATGTTTGTCGATGCTCCTTTCCAGAACAGAGGGATCGGAACCGAGGTCCTGCGTGGGGTCATCGACGAGGCGTCACGACGGAACTTGCCCGTGCGCCTCGCGGTGGTGAAGTTCAACCCAGCCCGCCGCCTTTACGAGCGGCTCGGCTTCCGCGTCACGCGCGAGGACGAGCGCAAGGTGTACATGTCTCGCGAACCGGGGCTCAACGAGGGGCGGAGAGATTAAGGAAGTTACTTAAGCACTCTCGAAAAATGGTTAAGGAACCTCCTTAACCTCTCTACCTCTTCGGCCCCGCAGCCTGTCGGGGCAGGTCAGCTAGATCGGAGGTGCTGACCGAGCCTCGGCCCGGACGTCGATCCGGTTGTCGTAGAACGTGCTGCCCCCGCCGGTGTCGGCAAGCCGCTGCGAGGTCAGCCCGTTCACGTTCCGGGCATTGCCCTGCTGGAGCGAGTGCACGCCCTCGGCGACCGCGATGCCCGGCGGAACGTCGTCCGTCACCTCGAGCACGAACGAGACCTCGCCCAGCGCGTTGAAGCCGGTGACCCGCTGGCCGCTGGTGAGTCCACGGGCCGCCGCATCGGCCGGCGCGAGCCGGAGCGTCTGGGGACCCAGCTTCTTCGATAGCTCGGCCCGCTCGGTGAAGGACGAGTTCAGCCGGTAGAGCGCCGGAGCTGTCTGCAGCCGTAGGGGCAACGCCTCGCCGTCGAGATCGGCGTGCGTGGGTTGGTGGCGGGGAAGCGGCTCGGGGAGGCGCTCGTTCTTGATCTCGATCCTCCCCGACGGCGTCAGCCACCTCCCGCGCGGCACGTTCAGCCTCACCGCCTCGCCGGCGTTCAGTGCATCGAGGTCGACTCCCTCCAGCCAGGAGGTGCGGCGGGAGAGAATCAGGTCGATGTGCTGATCGGCGTCGAGCTGGAACACGTCGTCGTTCAGACCGAGCGCCCGCGCGAGCGTGCGAATCGTCTCCCAGTTCGACCTCGACTCGCCGAGCGGCGGGACCACCGGACGCACCCGCTGGGCGTAGAAGTGGCCGTAGGCCCGGTAGAGGTCCGCGGTCTCCAGCATCGTCGGCGCGGGAAGCACCACGTCGGCGTGGAGCGCGGTGTCGGTCATGAACCGCTCGTGGACCACGGTGAACAGGTCCTCGCGAGAGAGGCCCTCCAGCACCGCGTTCTGGTCCGGAGCCACCGCCGCCGGGTTGGAGCTCGCCACGAACAGCGCCATCACCCGGGGGCCGTCGAGCTCGTTCAGCGCGTGCCCGAGCCGGTTCATGTTGACGACGCGCGTCCGCCCGGGAAGCAGGTCCGGGCGGACGAAGGAGCGGAGATCGAAGGCCCCGCCGGTGTTGGTGCTCGAGAGGAGCCCCCCACCCTTCTTCACCCAGGCGCCCACCGCGGTCGGGAGACAGATCGTCGCCCGGGTGTTGAGCCCGCCGTTGCCGTAGCGAGACGGGGCGCCCCCGAGCCGGATGAACGGCGCCCGCGCGGTGCCGTACGCCCTGGCGAGGAACACCACGTCCTCGACCGACAGACCGGTGAGCGCCGCCGTCCGCTCGGGCGGGTGCTCGGGCAGCACCTGACGCTCGAGCTCGTCCCAGCCCACCGTCTCCCGGGCGAGGAACGCGCGGTCGACGAGGTTCTCGCGGACCAGCAGGTGGAGCATCCCCAGGGCCAGCGCTCCGTCGGAGCCGGGGCGAACCAGGAAGACCCGATCGGCGTGCGCCGCAGTGGCCTGCCGGTGGGTGTCGATGAGGAACACCCGGCCACCGTTCCTCCGTACTGCCTTCACCTGAGTGAGGAAGTGGATGTTCGTGGCCAGCGCGTTGATGCCCCAGAGGAACAGCAGGTCGCTGTGGACCGCGTCCTCGGGATCCGAGCCGGGGCTGTGGCCCATCACTTGCTCCCAGCCGGCGTTCTGGGCCGAGGTGCAGATGGTCCGATCCAGCAGCGAGGCCCCAAGCCGGTGCATCAGCGGGTCCTGGGCGTTGCGCTGGATGAGCCCCATCGTGCCCGCATAGGTGTAGGGGAGGAGGCACTCCCGGCCGTGCGCTCCGATGAGCGCCTGCCAGCGGTCCGCGATGAGCGCCACCGCCTCGTCCCAGGAGGCGCGCCGGAACGCGCCCTGCCCCTTCGGGCCCGTCCGGATGAGCGGATGGAGCAGCCGGCCCGGAGCATGGACCGTCCGCTCGAACCCGTTCACCTTGGGGCAGAGCGTGCCGCGGGTGTAGCCGTGCTCGGGATCGCCGCGCACCGAGCGCACCGAGCGGCCGTCGGTCTCGACGACGAGGCCGCAGGCATCGGGGCAGTCGAACGGGCAGGTCGAGCGTCGCGTCTCCAGCGTCACACCGTCAGTGTGCCTGACTCCTGCCGCCGCATGCCACTGACAGCGGCGATGGACGTTGACGGATACAGCGCCCGCCGCTTCCTCAACGGGTGCCACCGGTTCCGGGAGGCCGGAGATCCTCGTAGCCCCCGCCGGACAGGACGGTCACGTCCTTCCAGCCTTCGGCGACCAGCATCTCCGCGGCGCGACCGGCGCGGCGACCAATGGCGCAGTACAGGAGCACCGGCCGGTCCTTCGGAATCTTCCCGTGCTCGCGGGCAAAGACGCCGCTCGAGTACGGCATCAGCTCGGCTCCCGGCACGAATCCAGCCGCAGTCTCGTCCGGCTCCCGCACGTCGATCAGGGTGAACTTGCCGGACGCACGCGCCTTCTCCAGCGCCGCCTTGAACTCGGGCGCCTCGACCTTGCGTATCGCCGCCAGCGCCGAGCCGGATGTCCCCGCGTCCGGCGCATCCTTGGCTGGCGCCGCCACCGCGCCGAGAAGCGTGAGGACGAAGAACCACCCGGAACGCATCAGTACGCCTCCACCACGAACTCGCTCTGCTTCACGATCGAGGAGCCGGCCAGGTCCTCGATCCGGAGCGAGACGTTGTACCGCCCGGGGGGTGCGCCCGCCGCGGCCTGGACCTGCGAGCCGCACATGCAGCCCGCACCGCAGGGGCTCCCCTCGACGGTCTCGAGGAAGTTCACCTGCCCCATGACGCGCTGGACGTAGATCTTCGCCTTGGTGCAGCAGGGGTGGGTCAGGTTGTGGGACACCCAGACCCCGCCAGGCTGGATCCCGAGCTGCACCTCGCTGGCGGCCGATCGCTTGCCACCTCCGGGAACCAGCGGCGGATAGGCCACCGTGTCCTGCTCGGAGGGGCTCGCCGAGTCGGAGCAGCCGCTCACCTTGGCCATCGACTGGTCGGGCCCGAGCGGCGGAGGCGGAGGAAGCACGCTGGGAGGCAGCTGCTGGGCGGCAGTGTCCGCCGCGGGGTCGTACTTCGCCTTCTTGTGGCCCGAGCACGCCATGGCGAGCACCAGGAGCGGGAGCAGAAGACGCATGGGACGGGGACTCTCCGACACGAACGGATGGGGGTCCATGTAGGTCCTTCCTTCCCTGGCGAGCCTACCGATGAAGAAGCGTGAAGGTGGGAGTCAAACGCAGCGAGGACCCGAAACCTTCATCATGAATGGGCATCTGATCGGCACGTCCATTGCGTAGGACCTTCGACATGCACCGCTCTCATCTCTGCAGCCACTGCCTCCGCCGCCGGATTCTCCTCTGGGCGAGCGCCTTCTTCGTGACCGTGGGCGCCGTCGGGGCGGCCAGCTCCACTGGGTCGGCGGTCGCGGCCCGGGGTCAGAACACCCCGGTCCAGACCGCGTCGCGCTAGGCAGGACCGAGCAGGGCTCGGAGCTCGAGGTCCTCGCCCAGCGCCCGGACCGACTCCAACCTGACCGGCCGGGCCCCGGCCATCCGTTCCACTCCCAGCGGACCGAGCCAGGAGAGCCCGTCCCCGCCCACCAGCCGGGGAGCCAGGTGCACGACCAGCGAATCCGCGAGCCCCGCGCGGAGCAACGCCGAGAAGACGCTGGGGCCTCCCTCCACCAGCACATGCAGCACGTCGCGCCGGAGCAGCGCGCGCAGCATCGCCTCCAGGTCCACCGCCCCAGGCCGCCCGGGGACCGCGAGCAGCTCCGCACCGACCCCCTCGAGCTCGGGCGCTCGCTCCCCGCCCTGCCCCTCCACGTGGACCACCAGCGTGCGCGCTGCCGAGGCCAGGTGGAAGAGTTGCCTCTGCGGCGACAGCTGTAGCGTGGAATCCAGCACGACGCGGAGCGGGTCCCTGCCTCCGCCCTCTGGAAGACGGGTGGTGAGGGAAGGGTCGTCCGCTCGCACGGTCCCCGCCCCGACCAGCACGGCGTCGACGACGTTCCGGAGCCGGTGCACCTCGGCCCGCGCCGCCTCCCCGGTGACCCAGCGGCTGTCCCCGGACGCCGTCGCCAGCTTGCCGTCCAGCGACACCGCGGCCTTCAGAGTCACCCAGGGAAGCCCCGAGCGCATGGCCTTGAAGAAGGGCCGGTTGAGGGCATCGGTCTCGGCGGAGAGCACGCCCGTCCACACCGGCATCCCGAGACCCCGCAGCCGCCGCACCCCGCGCCCGTCGACCAGAGGATTCGGATCCGCCGAGCCGGCGAATACCCGCGCGACTCCGGCGGAGAGGATGGCCTCCGTGCACGGAGGAGTCCGGCCGTAATGGTCGCAGGGCTCGAGGGTGGTGAAGAGGTCGGCGCCCCGCGCACGCGCCCCGGCGTCGGCGATGGCGCGGACCTCGGCGTGCGGACCGCCGGCCGGCGCGGTGTGACCGCGGCCGACGATCTCCCCACCCTGCACCACGACCGCACCCACCGCGGGGTTGGGATGGGTGCGGCCCACCGCGAGACGTGCCTCGGCCAGCGCTTCGCGCATCCACGCCTCGGCACCCGGCGGCAGCTCCCCGGGTTCAGTCTTCGAGCTGCCCGCGGTGTCTCCGCGCGGCGTCGGCGCCGTGGTCATCGAGTAGGCCCTTCAGCTCGTCCATGAACTCCTCGATGTCCCGGAAGCTCCGGTACACCGATGCGAACCGGACGTACGCCACCTGGTCGAGCGCACGCAACCGGCGCATCACCTCCTCGCCGATGAGGCTGGAGGGAGCCTCCTTCTCGCCCCGCTCGACGACGCGCGCCTCCACCTCCGCCACCAGAGCCTCGAGCTGGTCCATCGAGACCGGGCGCTTCTCCACTGCCTTCTGCAGTCCGGAGATGAGCTTCTCCCGGTCGTACGGCTCGCGGCGCCCATCCTTCTTCCCACCAGCGGCATCAGCTCCTCGACGCGCTCGTAGGTGGTGAAGCGCTTCCGGCACCCGAGGCACTCCCGCCGCCGCCGCGTGACCGTCCCTTCCGCCGACTCCCGCGAGTCGAGGACCTTGCTGTCGTCGCGCTTGCAGAAGGGACAGCGCATTCAGATCTGGTGCCTCGACCGGGGTGTGCTGACCGCTACGATGGCCGATCCTCCCGCTGCGACGCGCAGACTCGGCCCTGCGCTGCTCGACGCCCCCCGCATCAGGGGGAGGCTCGCGGAGCCGCGCAAGCGCGCGGCGCGTCCAGGCTCACTCCCACGAGGCACGCCTCCGCTGCTCGCTCCTCGTGTGCGCCATCTCGCTTCGGTCTCGTTCATCTCGCCCTGCTCACCGCACCCCGGTCGAAGCACTGAGCCGCGAGGCGTAGAGCGGGAAGCTCTTCGCCAGCTCGTGCACCTTGCCCGCCACCCGCGCGAGCACGGCCTCGTCGGAGGGATGGTCCAGGGCCTCGACGATCAGCGCGCCCACGGTGGCCATCTCCGCCTCCTTCATGCCGCGGGTGGTGAGCGCCGGAGTCCCGATCCGGACGCCGGAGGTGACCATGGGCTTCTCCGGGTCGAAGGCGATCATGTTCTTGTTGACCGTGATCGCCGCCTTGCCCAGCACCGCCTCTGCCACCTTGCCGGTCAGCTTCTTGGGCCGCAGGTCGACGAGCATCAGATGGGTGTCGGTGCCACCCGAGACCAGGCGCAGCCCGCCTGCCAGGAGCGCGTCGGCCAGGGCCTTGGCGTTGACGACGATCTGCCGCTGGTAGGCGGCGAACTCCGGCTGGAGCGCCTCCTGGAAGGCCACCGCCTTGCCGGCGATGACGTGCATCAGCGGCCCGCCCTGGATGCCGGGGAAGATGTTGCTGTTCACGCCCTTGATGAAGGGCTCCTTCGCCAGGACCATGCCGCCGCGCGGGCCGCGGAGCGTCTTGTGGGTGGTGGTCGTGACCAGCTCGGCCAGCGGCACCGGCGAGGGGTGGAGCCCCGCCGCCACCAGCCCGGCGATGTGCGCCATGTCCACCACCAGGACGGCTCCGACCGAGTCGGCGATCTCCCGGAAGGTCGCGAACTCGAGCGTCCGCGGATAGGCCGAGGCGCCGACCACGATGATCTTCGGACGGTGCTCCTTCGCCAGGGACCGCACCTGGACGAAGTCGATGCGCTCCGTCGCCCGGTCCAGCCCGTAGTGCACGACGCGGTAGAGCTTCCCGGAGAAGTTGAGCGACATCCCGTGGGTGAGATGCCCGCCGGAGTTGAGGTCCAGGCTGAGCATCGTGTCCCCGGGCTGCATGACCGACATGTACGCGGCCATGTTGGCCTGGCTGCCCGAGTGGGCCTGGACGTTCGCCGCCTCGGCGCCGAAGAGCTTCTTCGCGCGATCGATGGCCAGGGTCTCCACCTGATCCACGAACTCGCAGCCGCCGTAGTAGCGCTTGCCCGGGTAGCCCTCGGCGTACTTGTTGGTGAGGACCGACCCGACGGCTTCCATCACCGCGGGGCTGACGAAGTTCTCCGAGGCGATGAGCTCGAGCCCCTCCTCCTGGCGCTCGGTCTCCTTCCGGACCAGGGCGGCGATCTCGGGGTCCACCTGGACGAGGGTGCGGGTGTTCTCCATGCCCGGGGCTCATAGCAGAGGCCCCGGACGGCTGCTGCTCCGTCGGAGCCCGGGCGGTCGCTCCCTGGACGGTGCACGCTCGGCGCTTCGCGGGCGGCCACGGGGAGTGCAAGACTCGGGGACTCCCGTGGACGACCAGGACGCCGAGCTCGCCCGCATCCGCCAGGCCATCGAGGCCCTGGACCGATCGCTCCTGGCTCTCCTGCGGGAGCGGCAGGTGCTGGGGGAGCAGGCCGCGCGGGCCAAGATCGCCGCCGCGGTCCCGCTGCGCGATCCGGTGCGGGAGGCGGTCGTGCTTCGCCGCGCCCGCGAGACCGCCACCGAGCTCGGGCTCGACGCGCACCAGTCCGAGCGGCTCTACCGGCTGATCATCGACATGTCCGTGTCGCAGCAGCAGAGCCATCTGCTCGAGCTGGAGACGGTGCCGTTGCGGGTCGCCTTTCTCGGCGTGGAGGGGAGCCCCGGGCAGGTCGCGGCGCAGGAGCGCTACGGGGGACGCCGCGGGGGCGCGCTGCTGGAGGGCCACCTCGCGCTCCCCGATGCGGTCGAGTCGGTGCGCTCGGGGCGGGCGGACGTGGCGCTGCTGCCGCTGGAGAGCACGCTCGAGGGCTCGACGCGGACGATGGACCTGGTGTCGGAGGCGGGGCTGGCCATCAGCGGGGAGCAGATTCACCGGGAGGGAGAGCACTACACCCGCTACGTCGAGCTGGCGCGGGAGGCTCCGGCGGTGCCCGAGGACGCTCCCTGCAAGACCTCGGTCATCCTCACCCTGGCCGACCGGGCCGGCGCGCTGGACGAGGTGCTCCAGGGCTTCTCGCGGCAGGGAGTGAACCTCACCCGCATCGAGTCGCGCCCGGTGCCGGGCAGTCCGCCGCGGTTCCGGTTCTTCGTCGACATGGAGGGCCACGCCGCCGGGGAGCGTGTCTCGCGCGCGCTGGAGGAGGCACGGAGACACGCCGAGGTCCGGGTGGTCGGCTCGTACCCCGCGCATCGAGAGGGGCCGTGAAGGTCGCATACGCGGGCGAGCCCGGAGCGTTCGGCGAGCAGGCGGCGCGCCTGCTGCCCGATGCCGAGCCACTGCCCTGCCCCACCTTCGCTGCGGTGTTCGAGGCGGTGCAGAGCGGGAAGGCCGATCGCGGCGTGGTCCCGCTGCACAACTCGCGCGCGGGAATGGTCGAGGAGGTCGTTCGGCTCCTCGCGAAGTCCCAGCTCCAGGTCGCCGACCGCGTCGCGCTGCGCGTCCGGCAGGCGCTGCTCGCGGTCCCGGGGGTGCGCCTCGAGGACATCCGGCGGGTCGCCTCGCACCCGCAGGCGCTCGCCCAGTGCAGCAAGCTCGTCCAGCAGCAGGGCTGGGAGGTGGTTGCCCGCAGCACCACGTCGGGGGCTGCGCGACAGCTCGCGGAGGACGGCGATCGCTCCTGCGGGGTCATCGCCAGCGCGGCGACGGCGGGGATCTACGGGCTGACCGTGCTCGCCGCGGACATCGAGGACGATCCGGACAACACCACCCGGTTCGCGGTGCTCCGGCGACTCGGGTGACGGATCCCTCTCCAGGTCGGGAACAAACCATGAGCCCCCTACGTCCAATCTCGGGGTTCGCAGGATGCTCCTCCCACCCACATCGCCCGACGCGCACGCCGTCCGGATCGAGCTGCATCAGGGTTCCAGGCACGACCTCTGGCCGCTGTTCGAGCTCGCCGACGACTCGGCGCTGGCCATCCGCCGGTACCTCGACCTCGGCCTGGTGCACGTGGCGCTGCTCGGCGGGATCACGGTCGGTCACGCGCAGATCGTCCCCCACGAGGTCCGTCTCTGGGAGCTGCGCAGCCTGGCGGTTCTCGCGCCGTACCGCGAGCGCGGACTCGGGACCCGGCTCGTTCGCCGATCCATCGGCTGGGTCCGCCAGCACGGTGCCGAGCGGCTCCTGGTCGCCACCGCCAGCGCGGATCTGGATAACCTCGGCTTCTACCAGCGGCTCGGCTTCCGGATGCTCCGCATCGAGCGTGACGCCTTCACCCCGGAGGGCGGCTATCCCGAAGGTCTCTCCGTCCGTGGAGTGCCGGTGCGCGACCGCGTGTGGCTGGAGATGCCGCTCTAGGCAGCCGGCGAGCGGAGGCTCAGCCTCCCGATGTAGTCCCGCTTCCCGAGGTCCACGCCGTTGTGGCGGAGGATCGCGTACGCCGTGGTGAGGTGGAAGAAGAAGTTCGGGACCGCCTGCTCGAGGAAGTAGTCGGTGGCGCGCATCCACCGTCCCTCCCAGCGCGGGCGCTTCACCTCCCGGGCGTCGGTCCCCTCGAAGTCCGCGGGGGTGAAGGTGCCGAGGTAGTCGATGACCGAGGCGATTCGCGCGCGCACCTCGGCGAAGGTCTGCTCGGTGTCCGGATGGGAGGGCGGCTCCTTGCCGGTGGTGAACGCGGCGGCGAACTTGGCGTTGTCGCACGCGTTCTGGAACTGCCGCACCAGGGGGAGCATGTCCGGCGCCAGCCGGGCATGGAGGAGCGTGTTCACGTCGTAACCCTTGCTGGCGGCGTGAGCCTCGGCCTTGTCGATCCAGCCGTTCATCTGGCCCAGCAGCTTGCTCATCTCGAGCATGATGGGATGGAGCGTCATGGCCGAAGCTGTAAACGCGCGCCGCAGCGGAAGCCACGTTCTCCGCCGCAGGAGCTCCAGGGGACGTCGCCCTCGCCTCGACGTCCGCCCGCTCACGCCCGAGCTGTGGCCCGCGCTGGAGGACCTGTTCGGCAGACACGGTGCGTCGAACGGCTGCTGGTGCATGTAC